>JAGBXM010000001.1 GCA_017629275.1 Clostridia bacterium | reverse complement strand
TGATCTCGTTGGACTTCTTCATAGCTTTAAGCTTTTCAATGGCATCGCGGCGAATGGAACGGACCGCAACCTTGGACTCCTCTGCGATCTTGCGAACGTCCTTAACGATCTCCTTACGTCTTTCCTCGGTAAGCGGCGGGAAAATGAGACGAAGCACACGTCCGTCATTCTGAGGGTTGATGCCGATATCGGAAACCTGAATAGCCTTCTCAATGAGCTTCAGAACACTTGCGTCATACGGCTGAATCTGAAGAACTCTCGCTTCGGCGACCGAAACTGCCGCCAACTGGTTAACGGGGGTCGGACAGCCGTAATAGTCGACCGAGATCTTGTCAAGGACCGAAGGATTGGCACGGCCTGCACGAATCGAGCCGAACTCACGCATCATAGCGTCCATCGTCTTGTTCATTTTGGTTTCGGTATTGCTGATAACTGTTTTCATATATTTTCTCCTTTAAGGTATTATTTTCAAAATTTATTTTACAAGTGTGCCGATCTTCTCGCCCATAACGGCACGGACGATATTATCGGGGTCGTTAAGATTGAATACTAAAATGTTGATATCACGGTCTCTGCAAAGCGAAGCGGCCGCGGCATCCATAACGTGAAGGTCTTTTGCCAAAACCTCGGAGTGCGAAAGTGTGTCATACTTTACGGCATCCGGATACTTGTTGGGGTCTTTATCATAAACACCGTCAACGTTGGTAGCCTTAAAGATAACGTCGGCCTCGATTTCGGCGGCACGAAGCGCCGCACCGGTATCGGTCGAGAAGAAGGGACTTCCCGTTCCTGCCGCAAAAAGCACAACCTCGCCTGCATCCAATCTCTTCTTCGCCTCACGAGCAGTAAAGAAATCGGCAATTTTGTTCATCTCAACGGCCGACATAACCGAAGCCTTGACACCCATCTGAATAAGGGTATCCGAAACACCCAAGCAGTTGATAACGGTGGCCAACATACCCATACTGTCGGCAGTATTACGGTCCATATTGCCCGAAGAACGGCCGCGCCAGAAGTTACCGCCACCAATGACGATACCAACCTGGACACCGTTCTCAACGATGGTTTTAATACGCTTGCAAACGGTTTCTACCATCGAAAAATCAATACCTGTTTTCTGTTCGCCTGCGAGCACCTCGCCCGAAAGCTTCAAAAGAATTCGTTTAAATGCAGGTTTCATATTCAACACATCCAATTCGCCTTTTACGGCAGTTTATATTTACCCCTTTATTTTACAATATTATGGTCATAAAGTCAATCAGAACTGTGCTGCAAACATCAAGATTTTTTACTTCTTTTACACAAAACAAAACCTCGACAAAGTAAATAGCATCCGACATGCAGAATTGTACACATCGGATGCTATCTATATAATATAAATATATTTATTTCTCTGCCATTTGGTTAACTTCCCAAATCGACTTTTGCTTACCTGCAAGTTCGAAATCTTTCGCCTCGGAACCCAGTACGTCAAAGGTAAGTACAGTAATATTATCTCTCGGCGACGGACTCTTAACCTCGTGAGGCATATTGTTATCCCTTTCGATTGCGGTCGTATGCATTATAAGTCCGCAACCGTCACACTTAATATGATAAGTATGCTCAGTTATCGCAACAGGGAACATCTTTGTCATCTTTGACGAAATGTGCAAAAGCCATGGCTTTTGCTTGTGACACATTGGGCACATCGGCAAGCTCTTATCAACAAAGTTCTGTGGAACCGAACCCACAAAGCCGTCATATCTAACAAACTCCATTTTGGTAATATCGGTTTCGTTATTCTGATCCATTATTTTTTTAAATTTATCAAATAATCCCATTGTTCAATCCTCCGAATTTTATGTATCATTTTATTAAAGTGTTACAAGAAACTTAACATACTCGGTATAAATACTGATGCCTCAATGATAAATCCGACGCAGGAAGCACCGAGAATTATTTTTGCACCGTCGGGATTCGATTTACTTTGTGAAGCCGCCAATATAAAACCGATTATCGGCACAACAAAACCGAGTGCCGCCATGGAAATCGCCGACTGCTTTTTGCTTTCTATATCAGCCTGCTTTTCTTCAGTATACGAGCCGCAAGAGGTGCAAAAATCGTCATTAGCCCTCAAAACAGCACCGCATTTTTTACAGAAGCGTTGCTGTTCAATTCCAGTCTTACCTCCGCATTTCGGACACACCGCGAGACCTTCCGGAATCGTTTCATTACAATTCTTACAAATCATTTTTCAAACCACCCTTTCTCAAAAATCGAGTAAACTGTTATAAAAGGAAATTTCAGCAAAATAATAACATCCGAAGGCAATCAAAACCAATATCAAGAGAACGACCGCTATCAATCCCATCCTACTGCCATCCTTTTTATCGGGTTCTTTAGCAAAAACATCATTGTCACAAGGCGCTTTGCATTTTACACATACGTCAGCTCCATCATCCAACTGTGCTCCGCATTTCCCGCAATATTTCAAATCCGCACCCCCTATACTGCAACTTTATAACTATTTTAGCGGATTTTACGCTAAAAGTCAATAGTGTATTTTCCGCTAAAGTATAATAATTACATAAAACAAGGGGCGGTGAATGTATGCACTATTTTCGTATACGAGAACTAAGAGAAGATAAAGACCTGACACAAAGCCGTATGGGTGAAATTCTCAGTTGCAGTCAACGTGTATACAGTAACTATGAGCGCGGTGACCTTGATATTCCGACCGAAATACTGATAAAATTAGCCGATTTTCATAACGTATCGGTCGATTACATCCTGAACCGAACCGACCTCAAAAATTTCCACAAATAAACGGACGTGGTTGCTCACGGCCGTTTATTTGTGTTTGCTACCACCCTGCAAAATATAAGTTCGTTATTGTACGGACCGCCGAGGACGTCGGTCCCTACAAACAAATCCAAACCTCCCCTGTCATTCTGAGCCGACACCGTAGTGTCGCCCTGAGGCGTCTCCCGCCGAAGGGTCTTAGCGAAGAATCTTTACCTTTGTTTTAAAGATTCTTCGTCACATTCGTTCCTCAGAATGACAAACGGCAGTTTATCCTGTCATTCTGAGCGAAGCGAAGAATCTTA
>JAGBXM010000006.1 GCA_017629275.1 Clostridia bacterium | reverse complement strand
TGATGTTATTCAGGCTTTGCGCTCGACCCCCGAGTTCAACTATCCGCAGGAGCCCAGCCTTTGCCGTGACGGTTTTCATATGCACCTTTTGTACGGCCGCTATGCCGTCGGTGCAACCTGGTTTGAAACCCTGCTCGGCGGTAACATTTTAGAGAGTAAATTCGACACCTTCGACGAAAGGGTCGGTGAACTCGGAGAAGCGGCATTGCACCGCATCGAGGTCATCAAAAAAACAGTCCATGAAATCTGCTCGAAATAATCTCAGAACTTATAACTTTTATACAACGCAATTTATAAAAGCCCCCGCCCTGCCGAAATTTCGGCAGGGCGGGTTGCTATTATATATTGATCTGTTCTTCTTTCCAACCGCTCTTTAAATATTCGCCGCCGGAGGGACTCAACTTTCTTAAAATTCCCGCGCCGCGGTCGACCATGGCACTGAACGGGCGATAACCGGGATCATATTTCCCTTCATAAGACCCCCAACCTGACTGCAACACCTGTATTAAAAGCGATGAGTGAAGCGTGTGCCACGTTGTCTTCATAAACCCGTAAAGACCGTACTCAACCACCGAGTCAACACACAACGCGGTGTTTGTGCGCTTGTCAAACGGACAGCACAACACATCAAAACCCTTATCCTTAAACCTTTTAGAGGTTTCTATCAAACCTTCGGTAACGTCATACTGCCAATCGGCAATGATAATATCACGGCTTAAAGCATCGACCAAAGCATTGGCAACATCGGCCGAAGAATTGCAATCGTACTGATTACCGGGCTTAAAATCCGATTTACAAAGCAGCATATCACCCCACACAATGGCGCGACGGCCCTTGAGTTTCAGGTCGGCGGCCACGGTATTGATATGCTCAGCCACCTCTTTTGCCTGCTCCACAGTTTTAAGGTGTTCGGCCTCATCACATCCTATATGGAAATACTCACCCTCGCCGCACAATTCGCAAAGCTCGTCACGTGCAGCCTTTAAAAGCTCAAGGGTTGCGGGATTCTTGAAGTCCCATACCCAGCCGCCCGAATGCGGTCGATATAAATACTCATAACGGATATCCTGATCAAGAACAACGTGTTTACCCGAGGCGCCTCCGCGAGACAAGGATGCGTGTCCCCAATGCTGGAAGAAAGGTATAATTTCGACGCCGAAAGCCCGTACCTCATCAAAAACCTCCTTTATCTGTGCCTTGGTATAAGCACCCTTCCACCCCAGAAGATCGAAGCATTCCATTTTAAGGGTACCCCAGAACTCAATTATCAGGTGCGAATATTTACCCATTACCGACATACGCACCACTTTTCTCAAAAAGTCGAGTTTGGTTTCGGGGAACACGCAGATATGCACCGAGCGAAAGCCGATTTTTGGTGTCGCTTTCTCGAGTTTACACTCGATTGCATACTGTTCAAAGCCCGTACAGAAAATTTCGCTCAACAAGGTAACAAAGCCGCGCATCAAGCCTGCATAGGTACTGCCCGCGATGGCAACGCCGTCGGGCGTGACGTTCAGACAATAGTCCTCGCCGTCGGACGGTATCGGCTCGGCAGAACCCAAAATAAAAGCACTGTCATCTGCGCCAAACGAAACGTCCCACTCAACACCTACGGTAAAGTTTTTCAAAAACTCCGCAATAACGGGATGAGTGGCACTTTTCGGCAAACGTGCAGTCATTTTACCTTTGATTTCAAAGCAAGACATATTATCTCCCCCTTTTAATTCAGTGTAACACAACAAAATAGGTTTCACAACCCGAAAATTGAACAAAAAGGTGGATTTTTCACACTTAAAATTTTTATTTCGAGTCCGTTTTTGTCAATGATTGACTTAAAGACGTTTTAAAGGTATAATAAACTTTAAAGCATCACATTTATAATGATTGTTTATCTTTCACTTTTCAATGTTCACCACCATTATAATTCTTCAAACAGGAGGAATTTTTATGAAAATAGTTATCGTCGGTTGCGGCAAAATCGGCGCAACCATTCTTTCAAACCTCACGTCGGAGGGTCACAACATTGTTGCCATCGATTCCGATGCCGAGGTCATAACCGAACTGACCAACGTCTACGACGTTATGGGAATATGCGGCAACGGCGCCGACAGTGACATCCTCGATGAAGCAGGTGTCGGCTCGGCCGAACTGTTTATTGCCGTCAGCAACTCGGACGAGCTTAATATGCTCAGTTGCTTCCTGGCACGTAAGATGGGCGCCAAACACACCATTGCGCGTGTCCGCAACCCCGAATACAACGATAAGAGTCTCCGCTTTATGAAGGAGAATCTCGAACTTTCAATGGCCATAAACCCCGAACTTTTGGCCGCTAAAGAACTGTTTAATATCTTGAAGTTTCCATCGGCAGTCAAGATTGAAAAATTCTCACGCGGCAACCTTGAAATGATAGAATTCCGCCTCGGTTCCGACTCCGCATTGGATGGAATGACGCTTATCGACCTTCGAAAAAATCACCGCGCCAAGGTGCTTGTCTGCTACGTCCGCCGCGGCGACGAGGTCTTTATCCCTAACGGTACGTTCATATTAAAAAGCGGTGACCTTATAGGTCTTACCGCTAAAAGTACGGAACTGCAAAAGTTCTTCAAAAGTCTCGGCGTTTATAAAAAACAGGCCAAAAACGTTATGATTTTGGGCGGCGGCAAAGTATCGCTCTATCTTTCCGAAATGTTGCTTGAAGCAGGAAGCTCGGTCAAAATAATTGAGAAAAACAAAGAAGTTTGCAACACTTTAAGCGAAGCGTTGCCCAAGGCCGTTGTCCTTAACGGCGACGGCGCCGAACACGAACTTTTGCTTGAAGAAGGTCTTGAGTCGCTCGATGCATTCGTTTCATTGACGGGTATGGATGAGGAAAATATCCTGCTTTCGATTTTTGCTTCCAATCAAAAGGTTCCAAAAACCATTGCCAAGGTCGACCGCGACGAGTTGGTGAATCTGGCCGAAAGACTGGGACTTGACTGTGTTGTTTCGGCCAAAAGAATGACCGCAAACGTTCTTTTGAGCTATGCGAGAGCGCTTGAAAACTCCCTGGGCAGTAACGTTGAAACACTGTACAAGCTGGCCGACGGCAAGGCCGAAGCGTTGGAATTCAACGTAAAACCCGACTCCAAGGTCATCGGCATTCCGCTTAAGGAGTTGGCAATAAAAAAAGGTATACTTATTGCAGGTATCATCCGCGACCGCAAGACGGTCATCCCCTCGGGTGACGACGTTATCAAGGCGCACGACAACGTTGTGGTCATTGCCGCCGACCAGGGGCTTCGCGACCTTGACGGCATCCTGAGGTAACCGTATGAACAAAAAAATTGTCTTTTATACGGTCGGTCGTATTCTTCAGATTGAAGGAATTTTACTGTTGTTACCGACCGTTGTCAGTCTTATCTACCGCGAAAAAACGGCACTTCACCTGTTTTTGTCGGCACTTATTGCCGCCACGGTGGGAGCAATATTGATGTTTTTAAACCGCAAGGGCGACCGCAAAATTTTTGCACGTGAAGGCTTTGCCTCGGTCGCTTTATCGTGGATAATGATGTCGGCCATCGGCGCCTTACCGTTTTATTTAAGCGGTGCCATCCCATCATACACCTCGGCATTTTTTGAAACGGTCAGCGGTTTCACTACCACGGGTGCATCCATTCTGCCCGACATCACCGTTTTAAGCCACGGACTTCTCTTCTGGCGCAGTTTCACCCATTGGGTCGGCGGTATGGGAGTTCTGGTCTTTATAATGGCCATTTTCCCGTCGGAATCGGGTCGCTCAGTGCACATTATGCGCGCCGAAATGCCGGGTCCCATCGTCGGTAAACTTGTTCCCAAAGTGCGCGAAACGGCTAAGATTCTTTATCTTATATACATCGCCATGACGGTGATTATGACCGTACTTTTAATGTTTGGCAAAATGTCTCTTTTTGACAGTCTGCTTCACGCTTTCGGCACCGCAGGTACGGGCGGCTTCGGTATGCGTCCCGACTCGGTGGGAGGCTATTCACCCTACTGTCAATGGGTCATCACGGTGTTTATGTTGCTTTGCGGTATAAACTTCAACCTTTATTATCTTATCATTATCGGCCGCTTCCGCTCAGCCGTAAAATCGAGTGAGCTTTGGTGCTATCTCGCCATAGTTGCCGCATCGATAATCGCCGTTGTCATAAACATTACGGCAACCCTCGGCAACGTTTACGACAGTTTGAGTGCCACTATCCGACATTCAGCATTTCAGGTCGTATCGGTTATGACGACAACGGGATTTTCCACCGTCGACTTTAACCTTTGGCCCGAATTTTCCAAAACACTGTTGCTTGTATTGATGTTCATCGGCGGATGCGCAGGCTCGACCGCGGGCGGTCTTAAGGTTTCGCGTTTGATTCTGATGGTCAAAACGGTTCGCCGCGACCTTAAAAGACTTATTCATCCGCGCTCGGTCAACACGGTAAAATTCGAAGGCAAAACGGTTGAAAACGAAACCGTCGAATCGCTCGGCAGTTACTTTATGATATACGCCGTGGTTTTCTTTGTGATGTTAATGGTCGTATCATTCGACCGATTCAACCTCACCACCACCTTCTCGGCCGTCGTTGCCTGTTTCAATAACGTTGGCCCCGGTCTCGGCGGTGTCGGACCTTTGGGCAACTTCTCGGAATTTTCAGTGCATTCCAAATGGTTTTTGTCATTGGGAATGCTTTTAGGTCGACTCGAGATATTCCCCATTCTTCTGACCCTTTCCCCCTCAACCTGGGCAAAAAAATAATATTATGAACAAAACACACAATTTCGATCGAAGCCATGCTGAACGTCAGTGAAGCGGATGAGGTGTAGCCGCATTAGCGGCGTTACTATAAAACACAGCGGCTTTGCCGCCTACACCTCATCAGTCACCTTCGGTGACAGCTTCCCCTCAAAGGGGAAGCCTGAAAGATTCCGTTTAACAAGTATCACCTAAAGAAAGCGGCGGTGCAAACCAAGTGGTTTGCACCGCCGCTTTTTATTCTTTTAGTCTCTATTCTTCGGGTGGGGTGAGATCGGATTCTTCATCCTTTTTATTGGCTCTCTTTTCGGCTATCCATTTTTCAATGGGTTTGGCTATTTTCGGAACGACCAATGTTATGACCGCAATAAGACCCATAAAGAAAAGCCACGCTGCAAAATACTGAATATACTGCAACATAAACATCACCTTACTTCAAGAATTCGCAAATAATGTCGCAATATTCGACGGCATCCGAAACAGGCAGTCCTGCAATAAGACGTGCCGAGTTGTGAAGCACTTTGGCAATTTTCTCGGCCTTTTCCTTATCGTTCTCAAATGCGTTTTTAAGTGCCTCAAAGGCGGGATGATTAGGATTGAGTTCAAGCACCTTTTCGGCAATAGGCTTCTGCTCGTCACCCGGCATCATAGCAAAATATTTTTCCATTTCCAAGGTAACGGGCCCTGTGGTCGACAAAAATACCGGCTTGGACTTGAGCTTATCCGAAACAACGCAAGAGACGATACCGTCGCCAACCGCCGTTTTGACAAAATCACACAATTCCTTGTTGGCTTCTTTGACCTCGTCGGCCGCCTTTTTCTCATCGTCGGTAAGCAGTCCCGAATCCTCGGCGTCAACCGCCTTGAATTCCTTATCTTGGAACTTACCGATACCCGATATAACGAACTCGTCAACGTCGTCGGTCAGATAAAGCATTTCATAGCCCTTATCACGGCAAAGCTCGGTCTGAGGCAGAGACGCGATCTTCTCGACCGAATCACCGCTTGCATAGTAAATATACTTCTGGTCGGCCTTCATTCGGGCGACGTAGTCCTTCAAAGTGGTCAGTTTGTCCGACTCGGACGACGGGAACACAACGAGATCCAAAACGACATCCTTGTGGAAGCCGTAATCACTAACCACACCGTATTTTATCTGAATACCGAAATTGCGCCAAAAGTCTGCGTACTTCTCGGGCTCGTTGTTCATCATTTTGGTGAGCTCCGACTTGATCTTTTTCTCGATATTAGAAGCAATAACCTTCAACTGACGGTCGTTCTGCAACAACTCACGCGAAATATTCAAGGACAGGTCGTCGGTGTCGACAACACCCTTGACAAAACGGAAATGGTCGGGCAACAACTGTTCGCAACGGTCCATAATAAGCACACCTGACGAATAAAGCTGAAGCCCCTTTTCAAACTCCTTGGTGAAATAGCCGTAGGGCACCTTGGACGGAATAAACAGCATTGCCTTGTAAGAAACAAGTCCGTCGGCATTGACGCGGATGGTCAACTGCGGATCGTTAAAGTCCATAAATTTCGACTTGTAATACTCGGCGCATTCCTCGTCCGAGACCTCGGACTTGGGTCGCTGCCAGATGGGGACCATACTGTTAAGCGTCTCGACCTCGCGCACCTTTTCATACTTAGGCTCTTCACCCTCGGGCGAAACATTTTGGGTCTTTTCAATCTCCATTTTTATGGGATAACGGATGTAATCGGAATACTGTCTGATAAGAGAGGTGAGATTATAGGTCTCAAGATACTGCGAAAACTTGTCGTCCTCGGTGTCTTCTTTGATCTCCATAATAATATCGGTGCCGACCGTCGGCTTTTCGCACTCCTCAACCGTATAGCCGTCACAACCCTCGCTCGTCCATTTGAGCGCCTTGTCGCTGTCATACTTACGGGTAACGACCGTAACCTTAGAGGCAACCATAAATGCCGAATAGAAACCGACACCGAACTGACCGATAATATCGGCGGCCGCCGTCTTGTCGCCCTCGGCCAATTCCTTTTTAAAGGCCAAAGAACCGCTCTTGGCAATGGTGCCGAGATTCTCTTCAAGCTCTTTTTCGTTCATACCGATACCGTTGTCCGAAACGGTGAGGGTACGAGCCTCTTTATCGACCGTGATGAAAATGCCCAATTCTTGGCTTTTTTCACGCACCGACTCATCGGTCAACGAGATATAATGCAGCTTGTCAACGGCATCACTTGCGTTGGAAATGATCTCGCGAAGGAAAATATCCTTATTTGTGTAGATTGAATTGATCATAAGATCGAGCAGTCTTTTCGACTCGGCCTTAAAGTTTTTCTTTCTCATTTTGGATTACCTCTTTTACTGAAAAAATAAAAAATCATAATACTTCGCGGTAGTATAAGCCGCGAGTGAATTCAACGTCGGCCGCACCTTTAAGTTTTGAAAATTTTAAAACCTCGGCACAGCGCTCTTTGGATTCGTCGGTGAACATTATGACCTCAAAATCGAGGTTTTTAAGTTCGTTTTTTCGGTCGAACATCCACACGGGGCGGGAATTATACATTTCTGAAAATTCGCCGCGGCACATTATGGGGAACTTGACCCCCTTACGGTCGGTAAGTTCGCACCTTTCTTTGCATTGAGAGCAACCCGCACCGTTTTTACCCGGGCAGTTACGGAATATCATCAACGGCAGACGGCCGTAGGTGATGATGCCTCGGGGCTTGAGACCGAAGGTGTTGGAAACATCAACTGCCGACATCTCAAATGACAGTACCACAGCTTCGGCTCCCATATCCTCGACGGCCGCAACGCTTTCGGAATTGAAAACGTTCATACCGAAACCTGCGATGGGCTTTATATTAGCCTTACGGCACAGCTCGAATGCAGCCAAATTACCGCATACCGCCGCCTTGACACCGTTTTGACGGGCATTTTCAATCTGCGTTAAAACGCGGTCGGCACAATGCAGAATTCCGCGCGGAATATCGGCTATAAGTTCAATGCCGTCGGGCAATTTGACGCTTGAAAAATCACATTCGACGGGTAATATAACCGCCGCGACACCCGTCAAATCATCAGGTATCTGCTCAACGCTTCTGAACTGTACAACCTGTTTTAAAGGTTTTTTGAAAAATTCGCCTTGCGGCAGACAAAAAGCTTCTACCGTATTGTCTTTGGCATTTTGTCCGTTATAAACCGACCGATAAGCCGTCAACTGTTCCAAAGCCTTGTTTTTAAGCTCGGACAAGGTACCTGCGCTGACCGACAGACCTTCATCAATATCGCACTCAACATCGGTCAAAATATAGGGTGTGCCGCCGCACTTTGAAAGCTTCAGACGGACAAAATCTTCATCAACAGGTCGGTTAACGGCATAGTCGGGCTTGGCACCGATAACGATACTCATATTTCCCTCGCCGTCAGCCATAGCAAGGCTTATGGGGAGATTTTCCTTTATTTCAACCTTCGCTTTGACCTTTACCCTTTGAAATTCACGTCGGTAGAGTTCGTGTGCGCGGTTGATCATTTTATTGGAAAGTCCGACGTCCTCAACGGTTCTGACACCGAACATATCGCGGCCCAACTTATTCTGATAATATCCGTCGGTGTGACCGCTTCTCGAAAAGATACCCGATAAAAGCTCTTTAACATCGGTCGGAATTTCGATTCCTTCGGCCGCCGAGCGTACCGCCGTTACGGCCGCCGCCACGTATTCGGGGCGCTTCATCCGTCCCTCGATCTTAAACGAAGTGACCCCCATTTCGGCCATTTCGGATATATGTTGAATGTAACTCATATCCCGCAGACTCAGATCGTGACCCGTGCCGCCCAAGACACCGAATTCCAATCGGCAGGGTTGGGCACAAAGTCCTCGGTTGCCGCTCCGACCGCCCAGGACACTGCTCAAAAAGCACTGCCCCGAAAGGCACATACACAAAGCACCGTGAACAAAGGCTTCGACCTCGAGCCCCAGTCTTTTGGCTTCAAGGCAAAGCTTTTTTAATGCCGTTTTGTCCATTTCACGGGCAACGACAACACGTGAAAATCCCATCTCTTTTAAAAGGGGTAGGGCTTCGGGCGAATGCACCGACATCTGCGTCGACGCGTGTATCGGCATATTGGGTAAATGTCGGCGCAACGCACGGATAAGACCCAGATCCTGCACTATCAAGGCATCAATACCTGCCTTGGCCGCAATCAACGCAGTATTAAGCGCGGCCGACAGTTCATTGTCGGCCGTAAGTGTATTAAGGGTCAGATAGGTTTTAACCCCTCTGACCCTTGCGTATTCACAAGCTTTTTTAATGTCGTCGGTCGTAAAATTTTTGGCATTGCGACGGGCATTGAAATCCCCCGCGCCGAAATAGACCGCATCGGCGCCCGATAAAACGGCCGCCTCAAAACTGTCAAAACCCCCTGCAGGGCTGAGAACCTCGATCATAATGCGCTTTTGTCAAGTCTGAGACGGCGAATCTCGTTGTTAAGACGCTCGATCTCACGGCGCGCGCCGTCGATCTCCATTCTCGAACAGGCCAATTCTTCCGAAACGCGCTTGAACTCAGCCTTGGCTTCCTCGGCCGCGGCATTGGACTTCTTGGCATTGTCGCAATACTCCAAAGCGGCAAGAATGGCGACCATTGCGGTCGAAAGATAAGGGTTACTGCGCGCTAAGGTATCCAACTTCTGGTTGACCTCGTCACCTATCTTACGAACATAGGTCTCATCGTCCTCCGACGCTATGATATAATCGATACCACCGACGGAAATTCTGAACTTGTTAGCCATAATCCACCTCTGAATTGTGTTTAAATATATTTATTCAAGTCTATTTTACATCATCCAAAGAAAATAATAAAGACAAATTGTGAATTTTTTTGACATTTTTCAAAAATTTTTCATCAACCGACTATAACCTTGACCTCTTTTGGCGCGTCGACGGTCGTTTCGACCTTACCGTCGGAGTTTAATTTGTGCTCGATAGAAACAATGCCGTAGGGGGTCGGGAATTTGCCCTTGACCCATTTTAGTCCGTCAAGATGCGGTTTTATTGAAAGCGACTTGCAACCGGGCTCCAACACCGAAACACCCAAAACGTGCTCGGTAAGATACGGCACGGGACCGCCTGCCCAACCGTGGCAGAAGCTGTGACGAAGACCCAGATAACAGAAGGCTCCGAAATCGGCGTGAAGGTCCTTTTCGCCGTCTTTCGGTAAGGTTGCAACCGTAGAAGAATTGTCACTCCACTCCGACGCATAGTCTTCAAAGAAGGTGGTGGCGCCCTTTTTGAGCATTTCACTGTAATATTCCTTCATCAGCTTCAAGGCTGAACCGTGACGGTCGGCCTTGGCCAAGGCGGCGGTCAGATGGTAACCCATAAAGGTCGAAAAGCCCTTGATGCCGTCCTTTTCGATAATATCGGCGGCTAATGCAGAATCCGTATCGTCGGCCAACGACTGTACGGCAACGACCTGCTTTATATCACCGCCGTCAAGTGTTCTTTTGGCGAGATTGTCCAACGCGACTTTAGAAAGCTCGGCCGCTTCGACAAGTCCCAAAATATCACACAGCTCGATACCTGCTATAAAGGTCATTTTCATCAGACTTCTGACGGCGGCCACCGATTTGGGATTGCCGTTGGTCGGCCAATCGAGGAAATATCCCGGCAAGGTGGTCTCGCCGTCGGGCTTTACGTTGTCGCAAAGCTGACGCATAAGACCGTTAAGATAATCCGTTTGACGGCGCAAAAATTCAATATTACCCGTTGCCTTATACCAATCGTGCAGAATAAGTACCCACCAAAGCGAATAGGAGGCCATATTGTTCATCCAACCGGGCAACGGTGTCTGGTCGCGCACGTATTCAAGGCTTTCCTCAACGAGGTCGATGTGGCCGAACAGATCGCGCACCGCTTGTGTCTCGATCATCATATCGCCTATCCACACAAGGCGGTCACGCTTGATGCCGTCCCACACCATATTCTGCAAACACAGATGAACGGTGTATGCGGCAACGTCGTATATTTTGTTTATTTCCTCATCATCGCATTTGAAGTCACCGAGATACTCATAATCACGGTATATAAATACGGCAAGTGCCGATTTCAATTTGAAAATTATATTATCGGTCAGAACCTCAATTTTAACAAAACGGAAGCCTGTTTCGCCCCAGGTCGTGTCACTCAACAACGGCAACGGCACGGTAAACTGACGGGGCGAATGGTCGTTGGTCGAGGTATCGGCCCCGACCTCGGAACAGACCTCACTTAATGACTCACCGAAGGTTATCTTTATTTGGGGATATTTTTCTTCACCCTTATTTATACCGACCAAAAGCCTGATTCCACCGTGGATCTCGCGGCCGAAATCGAGTATGACCGAAGCCTTTTCGCCGTTGCCCGAATTTACAAATTCCGTAACGCTGGGTTCACCGAGGCCGATCTGCAACGGCTTTTTATCAAGCAGTTTTTCAACGTCTTTAACCTCACCGTTGACCTGAACAATGCGCTCGGGCAACAAAAATTTGCGCTTTCTTAAATCCTCACCGACAAAATCAAAAGAATCAATTATACTCATTAATTTTCTCTCCTTTTTTAATCATCTGTCCATACGGCAGGTCAGAAAATCCCAACCGACGGTAAAGTCTGACCGCGCCCTCGTTTTCGGGCTCAATCTCAAGTCGGTAACGTGCGGCCGGAACCAACCGTTCAACCTCTTTAAAAAACTCGGTGCCAAGACCCTTTGACCGAAATTTTGGGCGGATATACAGTTCCTCTATCCAGACCTGAAGCCCGCCCGCCTCCTGCGAGAAGGTCTTGGCGATCAGACCGTAGCCCGCCACCTCGCCCCGGAATTCCAACATAAAGGCTTCAGCATAGACATCAGAACGCATCATTTCCTCAAAGGTGCGCTCAAAATAAAGGTCGGGAACAGGTTCGAATACGGCGTCGGTCGAGTAAAACTCGCGCGACATTTCGATATATACCTGTTTGTCGTCAGGTGTTATTTTCCGTACCATTTTTGACCCTCCTTTTGCTCAAAACACCAACGATTCTGAGCAAAACCCAAAACAAACCGATGCCGACTGCGGCACCGCAAAAATCAATTGAAACATCCAAAAAACGGCAGGCGCGACCCGGAACAAAATACTGATGTACCTCGTCGCTTACGGCATACAATAACGACACCGCAGGTGGAAAAAATGCCCACCGTTTTGAAAACAGACCAAAGCTGTTAAATGAATTGGCAACCAAAAATCCCAACACGGCATATTCGGCAAAATGCGCCGCCTTACGGACTAAAAACTGCCATTTTGAAATAAATTCCAACAGTGCTTCGCCTTCGAGATCAAATCCGAAAAGGGCGGTCATTTTAGCTATCAGCCCGTCGCTCATTGCGTCGGACTCTTTAGCCACTTTGGACGAAAACCAGAATATTACCGCCATCCACAAAACAACAGTAATCACCGACAGGACGCGGAAAACCGTGCGTTTACTCATACAATCACCTTAAAGGTGATTGTACCACAATTTTATTTAAAAAACAACGATTTTGAATAATTAGGCGGTTTTTAGTCCAAAATCAAAAAGAACACCCCCAAAACACAAAAAAGGACCGTATAAAAGTGAGAAAAATATTCTGGTTTTCCATAATTTCAGGTGCGACGCTTTTTCTGTTTATTGTTGTCTCGGTTATACTCGCCGCCGTCATACTTTCCGCACGTACGGAAAGCTCTGCGCTTGACACCGCATCCGCGACCGACCCGACCCACCAAAGGGACAACTCCCAAGAAGTGCTGCTGATCTTCGACGGTGAGGACTGTTTTATGTCGCAACTGAACATTACTCCCGACGGCGAATTGCAGTTTTCTACCCCGTTTTTTAACGGCAAGATAGGTGAGCGCACCCTTAAAGAATATCTTACCGAAAATACACCCGACGAAATTGTCGAGACCGTTTGCGGCAAATCGGCGCGTTTTGTGAAAATTTCCCCGAAAAATTTTACCGAAATTACTGACAGATACGGCGGTTTGGTGTATAATGAGAGCAACGGCCGTGAAGTAATGCTTACGGGCGCTCAGGCTCTGACCGTTTTAAACAACGCGACCTTTACCGATTTCGTTGTGCAGATTGTGTCCAAAGCCCGAAGCCGCAATTTTTACGACTTCTTTTTATACGTCAGCAACAACACGGAAAATAATTTGTCATATATCGCCCTTTACGATATTTTCAAAAAGGAGAACGCACATTGAAACGCTTTTCGGCACTTTTAATTTGTTGCATTTTAATACTGCTTACGGGTTGCGGCCCGTTGTCGCTTTTAAAACCGACAAACAGCTCTGCCCCGTCAAAGCTTATGACCGAGGCCGAGTCTTGCAGCCGCTTGGATGTTTACCCCGAAACCGACAAATACTTATCTTTGGGTAAATTCGACCGACCCGGATACTTAAATCTTACCAATCGCCAAAAAAGTGTCTACATACTGCTTGATAACGCGGCCTACCGCCAAGAGACGGGATATATCGAGCTCGGCGAGTGCAGTCAGTACGACGTAGAATTGGTCTATCACGCCTTAAAAAACGACCGACCCGAGTATTTTTGGTTGCCCTATTCCTACACGGTACGCACGGTGGGCGAGTATCAACAGATTCAACTTGCCAAAACCGACAAGGACTGGTCACACTCTAAAGGTGACCGCAACAGGGTTGAAACCGAAATAAACAACTTACTGACCGAATTTATAAATGGACTTCCTTCCGAGCTGTCGGCCTTTGACCGAGAACTTTATGCTCACGATTGGTTGGCCGAGAGGATAACCTACGACGACGTTGCCATCACAAATCCCGACGGTAATCCCGAGGCCTGGACCGTTGAGGGTGCTTTGATCGACCGAAAAGCCGTCTGTGAAGGCTATTCCAAGGCGATGCAGATATTACTCTATATGATGGGTATCAACTGCACCAACGTCACGGGTGTGGGCGAAGAACCGCATATGTGGAATTTAGTCGAGATCGACGGCGACTGGTACCACCTTGACCTTACCTCAAACGATGGTGACAGCGGGATCTACCACTTTTATTTCAACGTTACGACCGACTGTATTCTGAGAAGCTACTCCCTCGACCCGTTGCCTGACCAGGACTTAAAGTATCTGCCCGAAAGGTTTAATCTCACCTTACCCGTCTGCAGCTCGACGGCCGAAAACTACCACGTTAAAAATTCTTTGTATATCGCATCGCACGATTCGATCGGCCCGACCGTTGTCAGTCAGATCTGCGATGCCGTGAGAAACGGCCGCCGCTCGGTCGAATTTGCCACGGCACCCGAAATGGGCTTCGTGTTCGGCCGCGACGATGCGCTCAAAACCTTCGACCTCGGTGACCATATTTCGGCCGCCAATGCCGAACTTTCAAAAGACGACAAAATTTTCACCTATTCCTACGGCGGTATCAACGGCGCAATGGGATTTATGATCTCGTGGTAATTTTTGCATAATTTATAATTTCGTAACACATAAATACAAAAAGAGTGGTATCATACGAAAAATAAAAACTTCAAGAAAGGGATATGCTATGCTAAAGCTTGTCAATATCACCAAGACCTATGACGTCGGTGATAACGAATCGGTACACGCTTTAAGAGGAATTGATATTGAATTCCGCAAAAATGAGTTTGTGTCGATTCTGGGTCAGTCGGGATGCGGAAAAACCACCCTCTTAAATATTATCGGCGGTCTCGACCGCTACACCGAGGGTGACCTTATTATCGAGGGCCGTTCCACCAAGGAATACCGCGACCGCGACTGGGACACCTACCGCAACCATTCGATAGGCTTCGTTTTTCAGACCTATAACCTTATTCCCCATCAGAGCGTGCTTGCCAACGTTGAACTTGCGCTGACACTGTCGGGCGTTTCCAAGCAGGAACGCCGCAAAAAAGCCATTGCCGCCCTTGAAAAGGTGGGACTTCGTGATCAGATCAACAAAAAGCCCAACCAGATGTCGGGCGGACAGATGCAACGTGTCGCCATTGCCCGTGCACTCATAAACGACCCCGAGATACTTCTTGCCGACGAGCCGACCGGTGCGCTCGACTCCGAGACCTCGGTACAGATAATGGACCTGTTAAAGGAGGTTGCCAACGACCGCCTTGTCATTATGGTCACCCACAACCCCGAGTTGGCCGAAAAGTATTCGACGAGAATTATCCGTTTGCTCGACGGCAAGATTATTGACGACTCCGACCCATACGCGTCGACCGAAGAATCCGACGCCGTTAATACGGCAACCGAAGCGCCCAAAAAAGGCAAAAAAGCAAAGGCAAAAAAGCAAAAGGCTACTTCTATGTCGTTTTTGACCGCCCTTGCTTTGAGCTTTAACAATCTTCTGACCAAAAAGGGACGTACCTTTATGACCTCGTTTGCAGGCAGTATCGGTATCATCGGTATCGCACTTATTCTGTCGCTGTCGTCGGGATTTCAGGCCTACATCGACAAGGTGCAGGAGGATACTCTGTCGTCCTACCCCATCACCATCAACGCCGAAGAATCCGATATGTCGGCACTTTTCGAGTCAATGGCTCAAAACGAGATGGAGCGTAACAACCGCGAAAACGACAAGGTCTACGCCAACACCGATATGTACGATATGATGAACGCAATGTTCAATTCGGAGACCAAGCAAAACGACCTCAAAGGCTTTAAAGCGTGGATCGAGAGCGGCCAAAGCGACCTCCCCGATTACGCCACCGCCATTCAGTACGGCTATGCGACCAAGCTCGACGTATACGTCAGCGACACGGCCAAGGGAGTGCTTCACGCCAACGACTATATGGCCCTTTTCGGTGACATTGCGGGTGAAGGTGGCGCCTCCTCACCGATGGGTATGATGAGCAATATGCCGGTCTCCAACTCCATCAACATTTTCAGTGAAATGATAAAGGGACAGAACGGCGAGATCATCAACGATCTTATCCGTTCACAGTATGAGCTTGTCGACAATAACACGATGGACTGGCCAAAAAATAAAAACCAGGTGTTGCTGGTCGTTAATGAATATAACGAAATTTCCGAGTCCTTCCTTTATGCTTTGGGCCTTTTGGACCGCGATAAGCTCGGCAACGTATGGCGCAAGATAATGATGGGCGAAAAGGTCGAGGAAAACGTCGAGATCGACACCAACTGGACCTATGAGGACCTCATCGGAATGAAGTTCAAGCTCGTTATCCCGACCGATAAATTCCAGGGTGCCGATACGGATGGCGACGGCAAAAACGACATCTGGACCGACCGTTCGGCCGACGAAAGCTTTATGAAGCTGTTACTGGCCTCCGGAGAGGACCTCGAGGTCGTCGGTATCATCCGTCCCAAAGAGGGTGCCGTTTCGACCGCTTTGCAGAACACCGCCGTTGCATATACCTCAGAGCTGACCGATTGGTATTTGGCAAAAATTGCCGACTCTGAAATCGTTAAATATCAGAAAGAGAACCCCTCGGTTGACGTTATGAACGGTCTGCCTTTCTTGACCGTAACCCCCGAAACCGACGAGAAAAAGGCGGCCGATTTTAAAGCTTGGGCCGAAGGACTCAGCAATGCCAAAAAGGTCGAAGTGTTCACACATATTTCGGGCACTCCCGACCAAAAAACTCTGGCCTCTTTAGTTGCCACCGAAATAGCAAAATACCCCGATCGCGCGGCTCAGGAAGGCTTTTTGAAGGCCGCTTCGGCACAGTCGGGAGGCACGATGACCGAGGAAGAGATCGACTCAATGCTGAAATCGGTCAGCGACGAACAGTTGGCCGACCTCGTCAAAAACACCTTGACCGAAGCCGTAAAAACGTCCTACAAGCAGGCCTCGGCACAGCAGTTGGCCGCTATGACCCCCGAGCAGATGGTCGCGGCATTTGATATGCAGATAGCCTCTGCCGACTCGGCCGCCATGGCCTCGTACTACGATCTGACCAAGGAGTTGCGCTATTCAACCGCTACCTTGAAGGAAAATCTCACCAAGATGGGCTTCTCCGACAAGGATGATCCGGCATACGTCAACATTTATGCCGCAACCTTTGAGGACAAAGATACGATAGCCGATATAATCGAGAAATATAATAAGGGTAAGGCTGATGAGGATAAAATCTCATACACCGACTACGTCGCTTTGATGATGTCGTCGGTCAGCACCATAATCAACATCATCTCCTACGTGCTTATCGCCTTTGTTTCGATTTCGCTGGTGGTATCGTCCATTATGATCGGCATTATCACCTATATCTCGGTGCTTGAACGCACCAAGGAAATCGGAATCCTGCGTTCCATCGGCGCCTCGAAAAAGGATATTTCGCGCGTGTTCAACGCCGAAACGCTTATCGTCGGCTTTGTTTCGGGTGCATTGGGAATACTTGTTACGGTACTGCTCAATATCCCGATAAGCCTTATAATCGAGCATTTCGCGGATATTAAAGGTCTTGCCGCATTACCGCTCGGCGGAGGAATCATTTTGGTCATAATCAGTATGACGCTGACGCTTATTTCGGGACTTATCCCGTCTCGCGTCGCCGCCAAGAAAGACCCCGTCGTAGCACTGAGAACCGAATAACCGGAAACCGAACAACTCGAAAACCCAATAACTCGGAAACCCAACAACTAAAAACGAAAAGATTCCTCGTCACTTCGTTCCTCGGAATGACAGACAGCAGTAGCACTGTCATTCCGAACGAACGTGAGGAATCTTTCAAACCAACTCCCGTTCCGTCATTCCAAACGAACGTGAGGAATCTTAGTTACCCTAAAGAGGTATATCATAACAGAACCAACTTATAAAACAACCTCAAACACGCTACAAAACACAATTTTCTCAAAACAAAAAAATAATGCTTGACTTTTAGAACGCTATTGTATATAATAACCCTTGCGGCAATTGAATACGGACGTTTAGCTCAGCTGGTAGAGCCCCCGCTTGACGTGCGGGCGGTCGAGGGTTCGAGTCCCCCAGCGTCCACCAAAAAAAAGAAGTAACTTTTGTTTATCAAAAGTTACTTCTTTTTTTAATCCTGTATCCTTTATTCGATCGTGTTTTCGTTTTCGGTATCTTCGGTCTCGGTTTCTGCGTCATCATCGGGGTCCTGTCTTTTGGGGATGCTCAACAGACCCATAAACAAAACTCCCAGAATCGGAGTGCCGATAATATACGGCACCAACAGTTTGTCACTTAAACTCGAATCGGAATTACGTCCGACGTAAAGCGAGGCGTACACCGTTTTTATGGGACGGTCGGTCTTTTCGATAAACCGATAGGTGTCCTTTTTGTCCCAGACGCTGACGCACAGCATACCGTCGGCCTTTTTGAGATCGGCATCGGTGACGTAATAATAATCGGTCGTTTCAAGCAATACCAACTGCGCGGTCGTTTCATCACCTTCGGTCAGTTGAAGCGTATTAACAGGCGGATCGTTGACGATTTTCAATGTCTGTCCGTAGTTGCCGCCGTAGTTGTCGAGGCTTCCCGAATAGAAGACTCCGCCCAACACAACGTAAGCCAGGAGAAGCACCGCGACGATTCTCACGAGTATGTAAGCCTTTTTAGAAGCCTTGAACAAATGACCGAAAAAGCCCTTGCTCGCCTTCCACAAAATGAAGATTGCTGCCTCACAAATCAAGGCAATTTTCACCCATCGGTCTTTAAGGTTGCCAACGTTGGAAAAAACCATCACAAACGCGGCAAAACACAGTAAAAGTGCGACCATCCAACCAAAAAAGCGAAGTGCATTTTCGGCTTTACCGCTTTTGTTTTCGGTCGGTCTTTTGGCGCGGCGCTTTTCACCGATTTTTGTGTAAAGCTTTATGACACCGTTTACGGCGCTGTTCATCAACCACCACACGAAAATAACGGCGGGAATTATCAGAACAACGGTATATTTGAGTCCGTTTTCGGGGATTATGGCCTCTTCCAAATACGACAACGGAATGCGAAAACGCGTGAAATACGCGCTCCAATAAACGTAACTGCACAAATCGACAAAAAACGCGCCCAAAAGCGTTATAACCGACACCACAACGGCCGCCGTAACGGCGCTTCTGGTGTCAAGATTGAACATATTCTTGACCATTTTATTAAATGCACCCGACGGTGTCTCAAACTCTCTTCTTTTCATAAAGCCCTCTCCTATTTTCTCTTAAACAAAGCCCTTGCAACCGACGGAATATAAGCATACATCAAGTATTTAATTTTACTCTTTAAACCAAAAGCGGGTAAAATTTCTTTTTTATATTGTCTTAATACCTTACACATTTCGGCACGGTCCTGCGCTGTGGCGCTTCGGTTATTAAAGCAACGCAAAAAGCAACCGAATGCATCTTGTTTTTGAATGTTTGCGTATTCTTTACGACCAAATGCCTCTTCGCTTTTCCACACCAGCTCACGGCGGTGAAACCTTGTCCAAAATCCGTTAAAATCAAATTGGTCGGAAGAATTTCCGCTATGGAATCGACAGTAATACCGCTTTTTATTTAAAAACACCGAGGTTGCACCCTTGATAACGTTTTCGTAGATAAAATAATAATCCTCACCGATAAACAGATCGGTCTTAAAACGGGTATCACCGATAAGGTCGCGGCGCAGCATATTACCACCCGCCAACCCCAGCGTGATTTCCCCCTGAAACAACGCCTTCAAGGTATCGTCGTGCGAACGGTAGGTGTATTCGGTCGGTTGGGATGCTTCGGCCAATCTTTCCTTCACACGCTGCCAATTTTTCTCGGAAATATTGGCTATTCCGATTCCGCCGATTAAAGCATCGGTTTCCTCGAAGCCCTTGACCAACGACTCAATGGCCGTCGGGTATATCACGTCATCGCTGTCAACAAAAATGACGTATTCGCCCGTTGCCGCGTCCAACGCCTTGTTGCGCGCCGCCGACACACCGCCGTGGTCGCCCTTTATGAGTGTAATTCTGCCGTCGCCGCTTCTTACCGACTTGCAAAGTTCAAAAGTGCGATCGGTCGAGCCGTCGTCGACAACGATTATTTCAAGCGCCTTATAGGTTTGATTTATCACCGAAAGCAGACACTCTTCAATATAATTTTCCCGATTATAGACGGGGATTATAACCGAAACAACACCCTGCATTTTACCTCTCCTCACCCCGCAAGCACCGATATTCCGTATAAAACGGCAAGGTGCAACGGGTAAAAAACATAGAATAAATATTTTAATCCTTTTTGGCCGCGTTGACCGTTATAAGCGAAGATAAATATCAACGACAGGCAGGAATACCATATATAAGGCAGCTCTTTGAAGCCCACCAAACAGTATACCAAAAGAAAAACCGCAAAACAGATTTTTTGGGCCCATTTGTTGTCAAACAACACGGCGCCAACCGGCAACAAAACGCCCATAAGTCCGTAGTCAATATAATACGGAATCGGTAAAAACCGCTCACCCACTACCGTAAAAAGCAGTACCGCGGCCGCCGCGCCGACCAATTTTAAAACGCCATTCACACGGTCCGAGTTCTTATTCTTGACGGCGGCTTTAAGATCCTCCACCGCAAAGCACAAGGCAATGGCCAACGAAAAGGTGAACAAAATATTCAAGTATATACTGTCAAAGGTTCCCGAAATCAACTGTTCGCCAAAATAAAACGCCTGGCAAAGCACGGCAAGTATAAACACCTGCAAAAAGTACCGAACACGGTTTTTGGTGTGGCGGCAACCTTCGGCGATCATAAAGGCGAACAACGGCATGGCAATTCGGCCGATATACCGCAAAAATGCGACCTCGGGCAAAAGTATATAACCGATATGGTCGATAAGCATCGTGATACACGCAATGATTTTGAGTTTGTTTGAGGTCACCGTCTCACCGCCTAAAAACAATTAAAGTCGCACGAATAGTCCGAACCTTATGCTGATATTGTAACAACTCCTGCCGACGCTTGTCAAGATATATTATATTTTAAAGTTTTGGGGACTTTTTTTGCGGCACAAACTTTAAAATATTAGTTTTTCTGCTAAATTTATTAACAAAATATCAAACTTTTTAAATTTAACTTTTGCGGTTGCAAAATAAAATTAACCGATATATAATGTTTAAGGTCGAATTTTCGTGTATCGGAGATGGGCAAATGAAAAAAGCAAAGCGAATTTTATTTATGCACTTTGGTATAGTACTTTTGTCGGTCGGCGTCTATTTTTTCAAAATTCCGAACGGCTTTTCCACCGGCGGTGTCACCGGTGTCGGCACCATTTTGGGTGCTTTGACCCCGATTTCATCGGGTATTTGGATCTGGGTTCTCAACATCGCTCTTTTGGTGGTCGGTTTTGCCGTTTTCGGTCGCAAAACGGGGTTTAAAACGGTGTACTGCAGTATGATGTACTCGGCGCTCATATACCTTTTCGAATATTTTGTGCCGTTAAAATCGCCGTTATCCAACCAGCCGCTTTTGGAATTGGTCTATGCTATGCTGCTTACCTCCGTCGGCTCAGCCATGATATTTAATTCGGGCGCCTCGTCAGGCGGTACCGATATCGTTGCGCTCATCTTGAAACAATATTCGGGAATCGACGTCGGCAAGGCGCTTTTGTGCGTCGATTTTGTGGTGGCGGCCAGCGCATTTTTCGTATTCGACGTCACGGCGGGTCTGTTTTCGTTGCTCGGTCTGTTTGCCAAGGCTTTTTTGGTCGACAGCGTTATCGAAAGCTTCAACACCTGCAAATATTTTATCGTGATAACCACCAGGCCCGAGGAAATCTCACAGTATATCATCAACGGTCTGCACCACGGAGTTACAACCAGCAAGGCTATCGGTGAATACACCCACGAAGAAAAAACCATGATACACACCGTGTGCAAGCGTGCCGAGGCCATAAAACTGCGCGAAAAAATACGAGAGATTGACCCCAAAGCCTTTACCGTTATCACCACCAGCAGTGAGATAATCGGCCGCGGCTTCAGAAGTGTCTGAAAGGAAAGAAATATGGAACCGAAAGACTATATCGTTTCAAAGATTGAGGGCGAATACGCCTATTTACACGACCTCTCGGAGCAATGTGACGAGGATTTATTTATAGCGATGGCTCTGCTCCCTCCCGACATCGGAATTGGCACTAAACTACACTGCGAAATGTTTCAATATACGGTAATCGAGTGATTTTTAAAGCTTAACCCCCCAAAGGTCGAAAAAACTTCGGCTTTTGGGGGCTTTTCTGTCCTTTTGCACTTGCAAAAATATCGCTTCGGTGGTACAATAAAGTGGTATGTTTATAAATATATATAAATTTATATTATTAAGGGAGGAACTGCTATGAACGTAATCATTGTCGGATGCACCAAAGTAGGTGTTATCCTCGCAACCGATCTGTATGTCGCGGGGCATCAGGTGGCCGTTATTGACAACGATCACAACGCCTTCAGCAACCTTCCGAAAGCATATAACGGTATCACCGTCGAAGGTGTCGCGATGGATATTTCGGTTCTGGAAAAGGCCGGTATCTTTGAGAGCGACGCTTTGGTGGCCGTCACCGAGGACGACAACTTCAACATTGTTGTCGCACAGCTCGCAAAGCGGAAATTCGGGGTCTCAAACGTCGTCGCACGTATTGTCGACTCGGTACGCGAAAACTTTTATCAGGAATTGGGACTGAAAACCGTCTGTCCCACCAACATTGAAAGCGCAACCATTTTCAACACCGTAACGGGCGAAGCCTTTGACGAGCTGGTTGAGTTCGGCAACCGAAAGGCGCGTTTCGTCACCCGTGAGGACAGTAGTTGGACAGGCAAGATGGTCTGCGATATTCCGCTTTTTAAGGGTGAGCTTGTCTATGCCGTCATAGATGCCGACGGCGAGATCGAACTCGCATACGACCGTTCACGCATCATTATGTCGGGTGAAAAGGTCGTTTTCACCAGCCTTGCAGATTGAGAGGTTTTAAAATGAAGGTCGTAATAATGGGTGGCGGCAAGGTCGGTTACTACGTCGCCAAAAGTTTGCTCGAAAGCGGCATTGAGATAACCCTTATCGAAGAGGATGCCGAAACCGCCAAAAAAATATCGACCGAGCTTGACATCAGCGTTATTTGCAATGACGGAACGACGGTCGAGGCCCTGCTCGAAGCAGGTACGGTAAACGCCGATGCCTTTATCGCCGTTTCGGGTTCGGACGAGGACAACATCGTCGCAGGACAGATAGCCAAAAGCAAATTTCAGGTCGACCGCGTTATATGCCGTGCCAACGACCCCAAAAACGTCGAAGCAATGCAACTTTTAGGCATTGACATTGCCGTCAGCAGTACCCAGATAATAACCAACCTCATTGAAATGGAGGTTGACACCGAGGTCCGTCTGCTCGCCACCCTGAACAAGGGTGAAGCCGGTATTATCGACCTCATTGCCCGACCCGATTTTAACCAAGAGGGCCTGACGTTGGCTCAACTGACCCTGCCGCGCGACTGCATCATCATCGCGGTGGTGTCACACGACCAACTGATAATCCCCCGCGGCGACACCGTTATCGGTGCAGGCGACCACATCACCGCCATCACGGCCAAGGGTTCGGCAAGAAGGGCCCTCAAAAAACTGTTTATGTAATTTTGTATGCGGGAGGATTTCCCGAAAGGAGCAACATTTATGAGTCACATCAACACAAAATGTATTCAGGAGGGCTACGAGCCCAAAAGCGGCGAAGCAAGAGTTTTGCCGATATACCAGAGTACCACCTTCAAGTACGAAGATGCCAAAACTTTGGGCGATTTGTTCGACTTTAACGCATCGGGACACTTTTACACCCGACTTTCCAACCCGACCGTTGAGGCGGTTGAGAAGAAGATTGCCGCTTTAGAGGGCGGTGTCGGTGCAATGCTCTGTTCTTCGGGTCAAGGTGCCACCACCGCCGCAATACTGACCGTTTGCTCGGCAGGTGACCACATCGTTTCGTCCAACTCGATATACGGCGGTTCCTTTAACCTGCTTAACATTACACTCCGAAAAATGGGCATCGAGACCACCTTTATCTCGCCCGATGCCACCACCGAGGAGATTGAGGCGGCCATCCGTCCCGAAACCAAGCTGCTTTTCGGTGAAAGCGTTGCCAACCCCGCTTTGACGGTGCTTGATATCGAAAGATGGGCCGACGTCGCACACAAATACGGTATGCCGTTATTTGTCGACAACACCTTCCCCTCACCTGTCAACTGCCGTCCCTTTGAATGGGGTGCCGACATCATTATCCATTCGACCTCGAAATATCTCGACGGACATGCCATGGCTTTGGGCGGTTGTGTTGTTGACTCGGGCAAGTTC
The DNA here is from genome assembly GCA_017629275.1 of Clostridia bacterium. Taxonomy (GTDB): domain Bacteria; phylum Bacillota; class Clostridia; order Oscillospirales; family Acutalibacteraceae; genus UMGS172. The sequence continues at coordinate 17,984 of JAGBXM010000006.1, read as the reverse complement.
GATTGGACTGCTTCCGACCGCTTCAAGAGCTTCTGCGCTCCCGATGAGTCATATCACGGTCTCGTTTATCCCGAAAAGTTCGGCGCCGCCGCGTTTATTGCCAAGGCTCGAGCACAGATGATGCGTGATATGGGTATGATGATGTCCCCGATGAATGCATTTTTGCTCAACGTCGGTATTGAAACTCTGCACTTAAGAATGCGTGAGCATTGCGCCAACGCACAGAAGGTTGCCGAATTTTTGGCCAAAGACGAGCGCATTTCGTGGGTCAACTTCCCCGGTCTTGAAAGCAACAAGTACCACGAATTGGCCAAGAAATATATGCCTGACGGCACCTGCGGTGTTATTTCGTTCGGCATCAAGGGCGGCCGCGAAGCTGCAGGTAAGTTTATGGAAAGCGTCAAGCTGGCCGCACCCGTTATCCACGTAGCCGACGCAAGAACCTGCATTCTCCACCCCGCTTCGACCACCCACCGTCAGTTGTCCGACTCGCAGTTGATCGAATGCGGCGTTACCCCCGACCTCATCAGAATGTCGGTCGGTATAGAATACGTTGACGATATTATCGAAGACATTTCCCAGGCACTTGATAAATGCTTCTGATTTTTGAATAAAATTTCTTAGAGAGGGTGATTTTTACGGTAGACCTGCATACTCATATTTTACCCGGTGTCGACGATGGTGCCGAGAATTTTAAGGAAGCGATCGAAATGCTTAAGGTTGCGCGTTCCAACGGCACTACCGGTATTGTCCTCACACCTCATTACCTTACACGCGATATGCGTTCTCACCGCTTGAAAAAGCAGGAGTTGATTCAGCGGTTTGAAGTGTTCCGCGATGCGGTGGCAAACGAGATTCCCGACATCAAGCTTTATATGGGTGCCGAAATGTTCGGCGTCAGCAATATGGAGGATGTTGTCGAGGATGATATGGTCATTCCGATAAACGGCACACGCTACGTTTTGATCGAATTCGGCTTTTCGGATTACTTACAGCGCGCTCTGGAGGTCACCAACAAACTTATAAACGCAGGGTACACTCCGGTCATCGCGCATCCCGAAAGATATTCCTTCATTCAGAGAAATCCCCGTGACATCGTTCAATTTCTCGAAAAGGGTGCGGTGTTGCAGGTGAACTCCTCAAGCCTTGCAGGTCACAACGGTGCTCTTGCGCAGGACGTTGCTCTGTCGTTTATAGAAAATGACCTGGCGGCAGTGGTCGCAAGTGACGCGCACAGCACCTATCAGCGCGTACCCGACCTGTCCGAGGTTTACAGTTTTATTTCCTCCAACTTCTCACCTGCTTATGCGGAGGATCTGATGTATAACAACCCTTTGAATATTGTCAAAGGTAAAATGCTTTAATCTAAAGCTGAAACTTTTCCGTTCTTTAAAGGAGATTGACTAATGAGACTTATCAGAATTCTGACGGTAATACTCGCCGTTATCGTCCTTGTCGGCGGCACGGTGCTGTGGCTTACCTCTTTGGGTAAAGACGACGCTCCCGTCATAAAATGCACCGAAAAAACAACCATCACGGGCACCGTCGCAACAACCGACGAGGAATTGCTCAAATACGTCACCGCACACGACAAGCAGGACGGCGATCTGACGGCATCCGTTAAGGTTATCCGCAAAAAATATTTCATCGAGGATAAAACCACGGTCATCACCTTTGCCGTCTGCGATAAAGATAATAACGTCAGCTCAATTCAGCGCAAGCTTGTTTTAAGCGACTACTATTCGCCGAGAATCGAAATGAAGAGCGACTTCATCTTCCCCAGCGGATATACCTATAATCTTGCCGACTACGTTTCGGCGGTCGACTGTATCGACGGTGATATCAGCAACTATATGAAGCTGATATCTGCCGACTTCACCAACGTTGAGGGCACCTATCCCGTCAATATCAAGATATCCAACAGTATGGCTGACAGTGCATCGCTGACCATCAACGCCATCGTTACCGACAATGATTACTTTAACGTCAAGATTCGTCTGAACAACTATATCACTTATGTTCCCGTCGGCTCCACGATCGACTACGCCGCGCTCATTAAGGATATCTATAACAAAACAACCAACACATACACTACCGACGATATTACCATCGACTATTCGTCTGTTGATATGTCGAAGGCCGGCGTCTACGACGTATTCTACCGTCTCTATAACGGCGAGGAACTCGCCTCGCTGACCCGACTTGTCGTTGTCGTTACGGAGGGTTAAATATGAAAAAGTTTGATATTAAACGCATAAATATTTATACCATCGCCCGTGACCTCTTCATCAATCTTTGGGTCATCGTACTTGCCGCCATTGTCGGTCTTGTGGGAAGTGTCAGTTACTACACCTATCTTTATAAACACAGCTACGTCAGCACCATGACCGTTTCGATAAACTTAAGCGGTTATACCACCAACGCAACGGCTTTGTCGTTGGCAAGAACGGTCGTTATTGCCGAAACGCTCGAAGGCGTTTTAGGCAGCCAGGCGGTCTGCGACGTTGTTGAGCGTGACATCGGCGGTGAGATCACCGGCACCATTTCGGCACATCAGTTGGGCGAGACCAACCTGATTTCGATTTCGGTCACCGACGCCACCCCCGAAAAAGCCTATGAAACGTTGGTTTCGGTTTACAACAACTATCCTTTGGTTACCGACTACGTTTTCAATAACGTTATAATCAGAACCATTGTCAATCCCACGATGCCCAAAGGTCCGTCCAACCCCATTTCGACCACCGCACTCGGCTTACTGTGCGGATTTATGGCAGCGGCCTTCGTCACCGCCCTTGTGATTCTGGTTTCTTATTTAAGAGATACCGTTAAGAATATCTCCGACGTTGAAGACGAGCTTAACGCCAAGCTGTTCGGAGTTGTTTACCACGTCAAGGGCATCAATCCTAAGCTTCCTGCCTCCAAGCGCCGTTTGAGCATTCTCAACCCGTTGGTAGGATTCGAATTCTCCAACAGTTTTAAAAAGATGGCGGTCAAGACCGAAAGTCTGAAGCGTACAAAAGGCACCAAAACCTTTATGATCACCAGTGTTACCGAAAACGAAGGCAAGACCAGTGCTTCGGTCAACCTTGCTCTTGCTCTGGCACAGAACGGTCACAAAACACTTTTGTTGGACTGCGACTTCAAAAACCCGTCGGTCCGCCGTTTCTTTGACAATGTCAACCGCACCGAAGAACAGGATTTCCACAAATATCTTACCGACGGCGGTATGTTGGAAAACTTCATCAAGCATGACACCGAGTCGGGACTTTATCTTGTCGATAATATAAACTTCTGCACACAGTCGGCCGAAAAATTGACAAGCAGAAGATTCTCTGAGGCTATGAAACAATTTGAGTCTATGTTTGACTACGTAATCATCGACACACCGCCCTGCGGTATCACGGTCGATGCCGAGATCGTATCGGGCAACGTAGACGCCTCGTTTATGGTCGTCCGTCAGGACGTTGTCGAGGTCACCGACATCAACGACCATATCGAAAATTTAAGCAAATGCTATTTTGCAGGTTGTATTTTCAACGACGTCGCCGCATTCAACTTTAAAAAGCAATCGCAGGACGACAACTTTATGAACTATTACAGCCGTCAGGATAATTGAAAGGAGGAAACTTTATGAATCACGATTCACACGAAAAGCGCCGTTCGCACAGTGCCGAAGATATGAAATTTTCGGACAAAATGCGTCTTTTTTTGGCCAGCTTTAAAAAGTTTTGGTGGATATCTGCCGTATGTTGCGTAGTGTTCACACTCGTTTCCTCAATTTACTTTCATACAACCTTCCAACCGAAATACCGTTCAGACGTGCGTTTCACCATAACGCCTCTGGTTTCGAGCGATGCAGGGTCAGGTGCCAGCGTTTACAGCTTCAACTATAACGCAACATTGGCAAAACAAATGGCCGACACCTTCCCCTATATCATAAATTCGAGCATTATGGTTGATATCATTTCCAACGACCTGAGACGTCCGTTCAACGGCTCTATTACGGCCAACGCCGTAAGCAATACCAATATTTTCGAGGTTTCGGTCACCAGCACCTCACCGCAGGATGCTTATGACATTCTCGATTCCATCATCCGCAACTATCCGAAGGTCGGTGAATACGTTGTCGGTGACACCAAGATGAATGTCATTGCAGGTTCAGAGCCTAAAATGGCAACTAAACCTTACAACACAAACGAAGATATAAAGTATATCGTTCTTCTCGCCATTCTTGGAATTGGCATCGGTGTAGCGGTTGCAATGTTTGATATGAAGCTGCGCAAAACGGTTGTCAACAAAACCGATATTGAAAGCAATTTCAACGGAAAATGCCTGTGCGAAATTCCGCTTGTCAAGAAAAAGCGCACCAGCAAGACCATGCCCATCCTAAAGACAGGCACCTCACTTTCGGCCTTCTCTGAATCGCTGCGACTGTTGAAGCAGCGTACCCGAAGCATTTTAAAAACCAAGGGCGAAAAAATTGTGGCCATCACAAGTACCGTTTCGGGCGAAGGCAAATCGACAGTTGCTTACAACCTTGCCCGTTCTCTGTCGGGTGGTGACGACCGAATCCTGCTCATTGATATGGACATTCACAACCGCAGTCTGCAGGCCACTCTCAACCGCAAAAAAGAGGTTTCTGACCTTGGTGTCTGCGACGTTGCCGCAGGAAAGGTTCAGCCGGAAGACGTTATCAACTCGGTTTCGGATACCTTCGACGTTGTTTTCGCGGGTGAAGCCAACGTCAAGTTCAAGGCCGAAAACTTCAAGGGATTTTTCGACTATGTGCGTGAGCGTTACGATTTCATCATTGTCGATATGCCGACCGGTTCGGTCGCTTCCGAAACAGTGCAGATTGCAGACCTTTGCGACGAGATTCTTTACGTTGTCCGTTCCGAATACGTTTCGTCGGATAAAGTATACAGCTGTCTGAAGGACCTTGCATTCAGCAACGTTCATATTATGGGCTTCGTGCTCAACGGCGCAACACAGAGTATCGGCGATACAGGTTATAAGTATTACGGACGCTACGGCAAACGCCGTTACGGTTACGGCTATGGCTACGGCTATTCACACTACGGTCACAGCTACGGATATAATAACAACGATTCGTCAATCCCCACCCCACCCGAATCTAAATAAATCAACAAAGCCGCCGAGGTTTTACAAAACCTCGGCGGCTTTTATTTGCTCAAAAATTACTGCTTTTTAAGTTTAAGCACTACCTTTTGCAGGTAGATGATAACGGCAACGGCCAATATGAACGAGATGAAAGACAGAACCTGCTGAGCATAGATCTGAAGGCCGAAAATTCTGTTGCCGTTAGCTTGAATGTAATTGACCAACGGGGTTGCGGCCAACGTCCCAAGAAAACCCGCCAGTCCGTATATTGTCTGCTTGACCATAAGAACGTCGCTTCGTCTTTCGGGACCTGCATAGTCAAAAATGAGGTTTATCTCAGCACTGTTGATGCCACCCATCGCGGCGGCAAAAAGCGCGTAATAAAGCGTATAGGTCACCTTGCCGTTGGACGGTCTCATAAACGATGCCACAAGGAAGGCAACGGCGGCTATCGAATAGGCAAATTTCAGCATATAGGCAAACGACTTGCGGTCGGCGATACGCGCCAAAACGAATGAAGCAGGAATACGTACTGCTGAATAAACAATGCTCATTACAGCAATAAACCTCATACTGAAACCAAGCTCTTTAGTTTGGTAAGTGCCGAAAAACGCCGTGGTAACATGGGTGCAAATAGTCCAGAAAACGCTTAAGAATATTACCTTCATTATGGCTTTATCTTGGAACACGGCTTTGAATCGGTCAACGACCGATACCGTTTTAGGTATCTCGGGAGCCCACTTTTCTTTGGTAAAAATAAGACTTAAGGTATGCAAGACGGTCAACGCGAAAATGGTGACGGCCGAAATTATAAAGGCGGTTTTGATTTCGCCCTTGGCTTCAAAATGGTCGATAACGGCGCCCATCATCAGATTGAACAAAAATCCGCCGACCAAAGACACCGCCTCTTTTATGGCGGTAAACTCACCTCGCTTGTGGTCGTCGACCAACGACATCAGCCAGTTGGTCTTTGGTGCATTGATTAGGTTGGAAATTATGTAAGCGCCCATCAAAAGTGCAACGAACAGGGTGACCTTTACTAAGTGCGGCAGGTTAAAAAACGGTACCGTATAGATACCCATAAACATCAGCTGGTTGACAACGTGCAGTATGATTATCCTGAGTTTAACCGAGCCGCCGCGGAAAAAGAATACTGCAAGGAGCTGGAAACTAAACCCCAGAGCGACAAAGGAGGTCAGTATAGCCGTCAGGCTGTCGGACAACCCAAGATGAGCGGTCAGTTTGGCAAGATAGGCGCCGACCACCATCAGCGAAATAAAATATTCAAGTCCTGCTTCGACGATATACATCGCACGGCTAAAGCGGTAAGTATCCTTTTGCTCAGTCAGATGCCTCATTTTAAACTATATCCCCTCAAAAATCAATATTCTGCTCTTGTGATTGACATTATATAACTTTTGAAGTCCTGAGTAAACCCAAAAATCAACGAAACTTTTTCGAAATCTCATACCCGTTTAAGACGGACGACCGATAAAAAGCCCCTACGACAGTTAAATTAACATTTTGTAGGGGATGGCGCCTCGACGTCCCGTAAAGGCGAAGATTCTTCGCTAAGACCCTTCGGCGGGGTACGCCTCAGGGCGACACTGCGGTGTCGGCTCAGAATGACAGAAAAATCTATTGTTTGTCATTCTGAGGAGTGCAACGACGAAGAATCTTTGGAACAAAGGTAAAGATTCTTCACTTCGTTCAGAATGACAGGCTATATAATTTATTGGTTTAATGACGGGCGACCAATGGCCGCCCCTACGACAGAGAGATTTACATTTTGTAGGGGAAGTCCTCTGTGCCTTCTCGAAACAGGTAGCATACACTTGCTCAACACAACAGAACCCCGCCGCGAAAATTCGCTACGGGGTCAATTATCATTTATGATACAGCTTATTGACTTGGCTTGGGATCGTTGGTAAGACCTAAAATATAATCGGTAGAAGTTTTATAATATTTTGCAAGAACTACGACCATCCTTGTCGGTATCTCGCGTTTGCCCGTTTCATACGTGCTGTAAACACGTTGGTCTATCCCCAAAATAAAAGCTATCTCTTTTTGTGTCAGATCACTATCCTCGCGAAGGTCTTTTAATCTTGGATAATACATACACTCACCTCAAATAAAAGTATATGTACTATCAAAAAACAGTATTGATTTTACTATTGATTGATAGTAAAATATTTTTAAGGGGGGGTGATATTATGGAACTACAAGATTATTTTCAGGCAAATATGTTATTTGTGAAAAGGATATTAGATGCAAGAACCGACAAGGCGTATTCCGAATGGACTTTGAATGGTTTCATTTCTAACGTTAAACGATGCAATGCCGATTTTCACGAATATATTCTATACCCACTCAATCCGATTTATGATTATTTTACCGAGATTGGAATAAAAGAGGAAGAAATGCTCACTGTTTTAGCCACATTGTTTTATATTTACGCCAAAGAAAAGCATTTATAGTAGCGGAATATAAGGACTGGCACCTCACGACCTTCATCCCTTGACTTGTAGTAAATTTTATGCTAAATTGAATTTATAAACACAACCAACCAAAGGGGTGTCAAAAATGGCAAGGCCGATATATTTTACCAATAATCCTTATGAATATGGGGTTACAAGGGTCTACGTTACCAATAATCCGAACGAATACGGTGTTTTACGGGTGACCCCGACTGAGAATCCTAATGCTTACGGTGTATTACGCGCATACGTTACCACCAACCCTTACGAATCGGGTGTTGTCAGGGTCTATATAACCGACAATCCGTACTAAACCCACCTCACAAAAACGACCCCGTCGACATTTTACTGTCGGCGGGGTCGTTTTCAATACTGCTTTCAATTATCGGGGGACTCGATTTTTATATGAACGCCCCATTCAGGGATAACGTCACTGTCGACCATCATCCACAAAACGGGAATTCCCCTCGCCGCCTCCTCGGGAGGAAATGCGGCATAACCGTCGGTGATAATTATTATGACGTTGGGCAGGTCGTCCTCTTCTTTGTCTTTGAGGCTTTCAAATATGGCGGTAAAGCTCGTGCCGCCGCCACCGATCGGCTCGATGGCCGACAGCTGCTCGACCGTCTCAAATTCGAAGGCTTCAGAAACACGGGTGTCAAAAAACGACACAAACCCTTGAACACTCCCCACCTGACGGATGGCCTCGTTTATCTCAAAATAGGCTTCTCCCAATGCTTCATCCGAAATTGAGCCACTGGTATCAACGTAAAAATACAGCTTTTCGACCCTCTCGCCCGAAAGGTTTGACTGAAACGACGGCAGAATAAAATCCCCTTGATAGCGTTTGTCGGGTGACGTGAAGCAATAGTCGCTTTTGTCGTGCTGAATATAATCGTGAAGAAGTTTGCGCCAATCGGCCAAGGCTTGGTGCGACGTCGTTTTAAAATATCTTTTGAGTCCGTTGGGCATTCCTGTACCCTTGCCGCAGGATTTGGCGGCGCCTTTAAGACGCTTCAGCCACGCATCCTCCAAAGACGCGCATCCGTCGATTTCGTCCCAGACACCGTGGTCGTCAAATCCGAGACGTGACAACGCCTCGCGTTCTTCAGGCGGAACCTTATCGTAAAGCATCGAATAGACCTCACTCGCGGTGCACTCGCGCCCCTCTCGGCCGTCGGGGGCCAAGTGCATAACCTCGTTTCCGTCCAGAACCATATCGGTCACACCCATAGCTGCGAAAATAAGCGAGTTGACCACAATATCACAGGCGACGTTATATAAAAACCGTATTTTGCCCTTTGCCCGTGTGCAATGACTTAAAACGCAGTGCATCAATTCGTGAAGCATAACGAATTTCAGTTCACCGTCGGTCAGTCTTTCGGCAAATTTGGGGTCAAAAACGATGCGCCGCATATCGGTAAAGGCGGTCGAACAATCGGCAAAGCCGAAGCTTAAGTTTAACAAAAGCCGACCGAAAAACGGGTTTTCTTTAAGTATCTCGGCCCTCGACTCGGTCAACCTTGCCGACAGTCTTTTTAAATTGATTTGAGACATTCGCTACACCTTCTTATTGCCGAAAAAACCGAACGGCAAACGGCATTTCATCAGTTTAAGGCGAATTTTTTCGGACGAATTGAGGTCCTCATAAAATGCCTCAATAAAATCTTTTGGGAAGCGGTTGGCATAATCACAGGCATTCTGAAGCTCGGCCACCGTGATTTTATCGGCACGGCTGATAACGGCCGAGCTCATCGAGGCTACCAGGGTATACAAAACGTCGTGCTTTCTCGGGTATTTGGTCTCGACGCCTGCCAAAATATTGTCAATGCTCGGCAAATTTTCTGAAACCTTGCACCAATTCTCAAAATCGATGGCAACGTCACCGCCAACAGCGGCAGAAATAAGCAAATGTGCCTTCTCGGCATCACAATCCATAGCCTTGAGAATATTGCTGACAAACTCCCAGCTGCGCGGTGTGGCAAAGGCCAACTCACCCGAATCGGAACTCTGACAAAGGCGGCCACAGGACGAGTCCTCGCCCGACTCGGTGGCATAACGTGCGTGGTCGAAGCCCAAAAATCCGATTATACGGCCGTCAATTCCGTGATTGACCGCCCAGCTTCTCCAGGCTTCAAAATCACTTTTTATATTAAAGTGCATAAGGCGATTGCACAATGCTCTCGGCATCTTGAAGCTTACACTTCGATCGGTGGTGCGGTTACCTGCGGCGATTACAATACAGTTGTCGGGCAATGCGTGTTCACCCACCGTACGGTCAAGACATATCTGATAAGCCGCCGCCTGAACCGATTGCGGCGCGGCCGACAATTCGTCCAGAAAAAGTATGTTAAGGCAGTCCTCGGACTCGTCCATTTTTAAAATTGAAGGCTTGAGCCACACCGCCAACGTCTTATCGTTATTGGCGACAGGAATACCTCTTAAATCAATGGGGTTAAACAGCAAAAGTCGCACGTCGGTCACAATGGCGCGGCGACCGGTGGCGAGGCCGAGTCGGTCGGCAAGTTGTCTTACGCCCTGCGATTTACCGACACCGACCGCGCCCCACAAAAACGGCGTAGGGATGCTTTTGAGCGGCATCCCTGCCTTTAATACGTTGCCGTAAAGCTCGGCCAAAATATCAACACAATCACTGACCGACACGGTCGGAATATTAGGTGTGCGAAGTTCTTCCATAACTGCTTCCTTTCTGATGAATTTATGCGCTTTTTTTGGCGTTGTCGGCCAAAATCGCGTCGATTCTTTCCAATTCCTCGGTCAAGGCCTCGACCTCGGCGGTATGCTCGTTACCGCGGTCGACATCGGCTTTGGCCGAAACGGTATTTTTCTCAATCTCACTAATGCGATCAAACATAACCTTAATACGGTTGGTAAGGTCGGACAGCAGACGGTCAATCCTCATACTGCAACCCAACGGTTTGTCGGTGTCGATATCGACGATATAACGGCCACCGTTTTCGCTCTCAACCGTTATATAGGGTGCGTCCTTGTCCATATCGGCAGGCAGTACGATATTAAAGCCCTGATAAAAATCGAAAATGCGCGACTTTTCCTGCATTACGTTATCACGCAAAGCCTCGAGCAGTTCCTCACCGAAGGCGATACGCTCCTCCTGCGAAACCGATTCCTTAGTTTTAAGGTACAACGCCTCGTCCTTTTCGATAATAGCCTTGGCCGCCATAATATTTTCAAGCTCACGCGGAGCCGATTCGATGAGTGAACGCAAAGACTGTATCTGCTTTTGTCTCTGCCTTGCCGCGATTTTAGCACGTTCAAGACGATTGGAGGTCTCGACACGCTGTCTGACCAACGGGTCACCGATGGCCAGAGCCTTGACCTCGGCATAATTCAAAACTGCATCGGCAATATCGTCGGCATCGCGCACCGCCGAAGTACCCGACAAAAAGCTTGAAATAAAGCGTTGTTTATTCTGCAACAACTGCCAACTGTAACTGTCAAAACTGCCCTCGGTAATGTAACGGAAAATAAATATCTCGTCCATCGTGTTGCCCTTACGCAGAATACGGCCCTCACGCTGAACCATATCGGACGGTCTCCACGGAATGGAGAGATGATGTGCCGCAATCAGGCGTTCCTGCACGTTGACACCGACACCCAATTTCGAGGTCGAGCCGATAACAACACGAATCGTTCCGCGGTTGATAGCCTCAAAAAGGCGTATTCTCGCCGTTTCGCCCGTTGCATCGTGAACGTAGGCAATCTCATAATCGGGAACACCCTTGGCCTCAAGGCGTTTTCTTAATTCATCGTAAACGTTAAACCCTGCTTTTGGGGTGCCGATGTCGGAAAAAACTATCTGACAAGTATCGGGATACTCGCAATAGAGTTTAAAAATGTTCGCGGCACACGCTTCAATCTTGCCGTTGTCCCCCGTTTCCTTGAACGGAGTATCTGATTTGACCAATCGCAAATCCAAAGCACAACTGCGGCCGTCGTTGGTAACCTTCAAAAGGTTGTCGACGTTGCGCTTGACGGTATGTGCACGGATGGCCTCGGCGCGTTCACCAAGCTCCTTGATATACTTGTCCTGACCGGGGCTTTTCTTGACACAAACGTCGGTATAGCCGCTGAATTTCGGCAGTTCACTGTCGTCATCCGAAATATGGTGAAAATCACACACGTTGGAAAACAGACACATTAGCTCGGTCAGATTGTGGAAACTCGAAAAACGGGTGACCTCGCGGATGCTGTTACTGTCAACATCGACCTCAACGGTGGTCTCGCGCTGACCGAAGCAATTGATCCACATATCAAAACTGTCGATATGACGGAATTTGAGCTCGTCGGCCTGAAGATAGGTCTGCAATACAAAAAGGTCGGCCAAGGAATTGGTCAACGGAGTACCCGAAGCAAAAATAACGCGGTCGGCAAAGTGACATTTTTCAAGCATCTCGCGGCACTTGGTACTGCCGCCGGTATTCAGACCGACAATGCCGTCAGTCTTGGTATTAAGCGGAATATTCTTGAAGTTGTGGGCCTCGTCGACCACAAGGGTATTAACCCCCAAATCGTCGAAGTTAAGCCACGGTGTATTGTCGGTCTCGACAACGTATTTTGACAGTTTCTTCTCAAGTCGCTTGACCGCTCCTTCAAGCATTCGCTTTTCCTCTTTACGGGTACAGCAGTTGACGGCGTTTTTTAAACTTTTAAGCTCGGCCGACATCTTGTCTATCCAATACTGCTTGGACATAGTTATCATATTGAACGAAGAATAGGCCATAAATACGGCTACCTGCTCCTCATCACGGACCGTTTTTAAGACATCATTTCGGTATTTGGGCGAAAAATCCTTGGGATAAACCACAAGGATTTTATCATCAGGATACAGACGGCGGTGTGTTTCAACGGTGGCCGACAGTACGTTGTTGGGTACGACGACAAGATTTTTATGGCTTTTACCCATTCGGTAAAGCTCGTGGACACCGACACACATCTCAAAGGTCTTGCCCGTGCCGACGTCGTGTGCCAAAAACACGTTGTCGGGTGACAAAAGTATTCTCGCCACCGCATCGCGCTGGTACGAATAAAGTTTTACTTGCGGGTTAAGGTCGGGCAGTTTCAAAAACGAACCGTCGTAAGGACTGTAGCTGTACCCCGCAAAGGCGGTGTTATAGCAATCCTCAAGCATTGCACGGACGGTAACGTCGCGGCGTACCCAACTGTCAAAGCGGTCGATAATAAGTCGCTGTTTTTCCTGTGCTTCAAGGGTGGCCTCGCGGTTCAAGACCCTTTCGGTATTCCAACCGAAGGTCATCTGCTCGTCGTATACCTTAACCGTTTTGGCGTTCATTGTCTGCTCGATGATTTTAATGGCCGACAGATCGACGGTGCCGTAGGTCAAGGTGTTAAGAACCGAATTTCTGACCTCGGACTTACAACTTTCGGGAATGACTATTTTCCAGGTCAACGATTCCTCATTAAGAATTACCTTGATGTTGCCTTTGAGGTGCAACAACTGTTTCAAAAACGTCTCGAAAACCGAAGGCGGTATCCACGGCGCACCCAAGGACACGTGAATATCCTCCATAGTCTGTGCCGTGGGCAGGCAGGCCTTCAAAGCTTCGACGTTGCTGTCAAAACGCGAACGGTATCGCTCGTTCATTTCCTCGGCCACCAAAAGCTTTTCATAGATGTTGCCGCAACAATACTGTGCGCGTAAAAGCCAACCCTCATCCGATCTCCAACGTCCCAAAGAATTGATCACGGCAGGGTCCTGAAAAATGGCATTTTTCAGTTCGCGTCTCAAAACGTCAACCGACAAACCGGTCAAGTTTTTAAGACGCTTCATATCAACACGGCCGACCTCGTTCAAGCACTGAATCAACGCCTCGTCGGGTGACAGAGGCGCGGCACCGCCCGAAGGGGCGCCGCCGTCAGGTGTGTCAGAAGAACCGCCGTCAGGAAAATCGTAGGCAAGGTCCAGATCGTAAACCTCATATTTTGTTGACATTAAATAACCTCTTTCAAAATTTTAGCTGATTTGTTATTATCAGGCGAAAATCCGATACTGCGTCCGTTGTTTTCTCCACCCGCTTTTTTGAGCGCATATCTTACGAACTCACGGTCGATAACAATGGGGCGCTCGGCACCCTTTTCAAGGCACACGTTGGCAACTCCCAAAATGTTCTCAACGTTGGTCGCGGTAATTCTTGCGCCGCCGTCGTCGGTATGACGTGCCGCTTCAAGGAAGCCCTCAAAGGTAAACTCTATTTCGCTGTCGGAAAACGAATACTTCTCTTTCAGTTCACGGTATGCAAAATGTTTGGTTATTTCGGCCTTTTCCTCGACCGAATAGCTCTCAAGATTAAAGATATTACCCGCAAAACGGTTCTTAATAAACTCAGGTACTTTATCAATATCATTGAAGGTCAGTATCCAGCACACGTCGTGCACGGGCACGGGAGTATCGGTATAAAGGTCGGTGAATTCCTTGCGGTAATCGAGTGCCGAAACGAGCACCGAAAACGGGTCGCCCTTTTCATTGGACTTGTGCAGCTTGTCGACCTCGTCGAGCATAATACAACAGTCGGTTCCGTAGCGGATGAGTCCTTCCATAATAGTGCCGTGCTTGGCGCCTTCGTACGAGCGACTTAAGCCCCCGATATGCAACAGTTCACGTCCGTTACACTCAATAAAACAGAACTTCTTGCGAAGACACTTGGCAATGGCCCGACCGAGTGAGGTCTTGCCCGTGCCGGGCGAACCGACCAGAACAATGACCGTTCCTCTCTGACGGCTTCTTGCAATCAATCTCACACGGGTCGCAATAGCCTCTTTGATATAGTCGTCCCCGTAACGGCATTCGTCAAGAATCTTTATACATTCATCATAACCCGGCAATTCAGGCGGTTCACCGTTGGGTAACCACGCGTGCAGAATATCACTGGCCACCTTTAAGTTGTCGCCCTCAAGCTTACGGCTGAAATGGTCGTCGGTCAGAAGTTCGGCACATTTACGGTCAATGTGCGGCGGCAGAATATGCTTCATCATTCGGTGCATAGTCACCAACTCCTCACGGTTGGTGGTCACGCTTCTTATCTCATCGGTCTTTTGGGGTTCAACCTGCTTGTGTTTTCTTGCGTTGACCATCAGTTCTCTCATACACAAGTCGCCGTCGATATAAAAGGACAGTGCCTCTTTTCTCTCCTTAATGCTTTCGATATCGGCAAAGTGGGCGTATACGTCATTGGGCACGACACAAAGGGCGTAACCGAGAAAATCATCACCGTCACTGCTTGACAGGTTCTTTTCGTATATACAGGTAAATTCAGTGGCCGTTTCACTCTCGGCGGCCAAAACCTCACTGCGGTAGCAAAATTCAACCTTACCAACACTACCGTTAGGTCTGATCAACTTGACACGTGATCTTTCGCGCATATCAGACTTGGTGCAGACAATTGTACCCACCGCCAACAGCTCAAAATTTTCGGCATCGCTATCGGAAATTGTGATCTCATTAATGTTAAGAATACCGGTATCGTGTATCGTGTCGTTGCTGTGCTCTTTTACACGGTACGCTTCTTTGCCTTTTGACCTTTTGGAAAAAATAGAATTCTTGTGCCACATAAACGTCTCTCCTTTTAATAAAAATAAATATATCACAAGGGCGAAGAAATCAGAGACAGCCATCCCCCACACCGCAACGGTGTCGAAGCATATCTACCTCTGATTTATAATTGATCAATATTAAGCGAAATCAAATAAACTCTCCTTTTTAAAATTTGAACCTCAATTCTCGCCCATTTTTTGTTTTGGGTACACAATATATCACCTTTAATTTCAAAAGTCAACTATTTTCGCGCCAAAATTTTTACCCTTCGCAAAGATTGTAGAAACGGCGCCGCAAAAGTGTCACACCCTGCCATTTTACACCCGCTATTTTAGCAATCTCTGCGTACCAAAAATCGGACAGTAAAAAAACCATAGGTAATAACCCATGGTTTTCTTTTTATATTCCAAAAAATCGGTTTCTGAACTCGACAATTTTTTCTTCTGCCATTTTTATTTCTTCAACATTTTTGTTGCGGAGCGCCTCGGCGTGAGCCTCGGTCAGCACTCTGAACTTCGGATAATATTCCCTTATCAAAAATCTTGCAAGGTTCACATAACGGTATTTACCCTCTGCATGGAAGAACTTATCGCCCTGCCGCTCAATGGCAACTGCCCGTTCATCCTTAATGGCTTCAGGGATTTCCTCAAAGCTTTCGGCAAAGACAATGGAAAACTGCACGTCAAAATGTGTTCTGCGAACCTCGGGGTCGGTAGAGTGTGCATCCGACGTACCGACAACGGGAATCTTAATACCCTCACACAACAGATCCTGTCGCAACATCTCCTGCAGATTGTTGCCGCGTCCCGTGTAATCACAACCTGCTATTACCTCAAGCACATCAAAATGCCCGTTTCTCCAATGATAATTAAACTCGGGACGTTGCATGTGGTATTCACCGTACCACTCCCAATACGGGTGAGCCATAATGGCGACACCGCCCGATTTTTTGATCTCTCTTGCCATCCACATTCTCAAAGCCACGGCTTTGGGGTCGGGCAACGCCGACAGATCATTTTCCTGCATTATCTTTTCGACCTCGGACCACATATACTCGGGGTCGTTCTTGACAATATCGTTTACGCTGTATTTTCCGTTAAAGTTGACCGCATGGAAATATCCCATACTGCCGAGATGCACCTCTTCGCCGGGGAAACAGTAAAAATCGTCGGTCAATGCTTCAATCTCAGCTTTGGCCTCAAGCGACGGCGCGTAGCGATGATGGTCGGTTATGGCAATAAAATCAAAACCTGCCGCACGATAATCGACCGCCACGTCAAACGGTTCGCCCAATCCATCGGAACGGTTGGTGTGTATGTGCAGATCGCCCTTGAACGGCTTAAGTTTTCTCAGATCGCCGTCGACCGCAAAAAGGTATTTGCTTAAAATCACCTTGTCCTCGTAATTCACCTTAAACGAGTATCTCTGCTCGTCGGTGAAATCATACTCGACAAAATACCTGCCGTTTCCCTCGGATACCACCGCCTGACACGGGTAACGGTATTCTTCCGCAAACACGTAGTTCTCGGTATGCGGCACCGAATATATTTCCATCGGCATTATTCTGACCGACAGCAACGATTCGTCAACACCGTCACCCGACAGTTCAAAATAAACCTTTGCCTTGGTAAAGCTTTGAAACACCTTGGGGTAAATACTCAAAACTGAAATTTCCAATATGCTAACCTTCTTTCAAATCAAGCAGACCGTTAAGCGAATATTTCGCAAACGACAGTTGTCACTCGGCTGCCGACCTCAAAGTTCTCGCCCAAAAGATGCGGCACGACCCTGCCGCAGCCTGTCGCACGTATCGAATCCCCCATCAACGTAACCTTTACAAAAACCAACTCACCTTTTACACGAGATTGATTTTATTCTCGCCGGCCGAAATCTTATACTCAACGTCATTTATGACCAACGTGTATTCTTGGTTGGATGTGACCAAACATTGGTCGCCGTTGGCAACGATATCGGTCTTGATATTGCCGAAGCGAAGATTCTTAATGCCGATCTCACCCTCAATATCATCCGGTCTGTTCCACTTGACGGTTTTGGTGAAGGCGTCAATTGAATAGAATCCCAAAACCTGCTCGATATACATCGAAATGGGGCCTAAGGCCGACCAACCGCAGAAGTCGGGACGCGAAAATTCAGGTCGACCCGTTTCGTTGGTGGCAGGTTTATATTCTTCGGGCGAATAGGCCTCCCAAATGGTGTGCGGCTCAAACTCCACGTAGGTTTTATACATATGCTCCAAAAGTTCAAGGGCCAAGACGTGTGCCTCGCGGAGCATATTGTAATTTTCCATACCCTTAACGGTCGCGTAAGCCGTCGGAAGCCACACACCTCCGCGCCAATACTGACCCTGCGGCTTATAATCGTTATCACCCTTCGACAACGACAAAAACGGTGCCTTAGCGTGTAAGGTCTTGTTGTTAAACAACTGTTTTGCTATTGCTTTTGCCTGTTCATCAGAGGCGATCTGAGCAGTCAAAGTCCAATATGACGCAATGGTCATTATCTTGTAAAACTCCTCGGTTTTACAATTAATATCATAATAGAATTTGTCCTCGCCGTCCCAATAATATTTATTAACGAGATTTTTCTTTTCGTTATAACGCTCGAGCCAGACCTTTTCGTTCTCAGCATCGTCAATGATTTTAAACAACTCGGCAATCATTTTGGCCGACAAGGCTTGCTGACAAATGGCATCGATCCACAGCATATCGGGGTTATTGGGGCGTTGTCTTTCGCAATGCTCGGTGACACGTCCTCTCGGGGTATTGTCCATACCC
>JAGBXM010000005.1 GCA_017629275.1 Clostridia bacterium | reverse complement strand
AACCTTCGACAGGCTCATTTAATTATTAACTATTCAATAGCACCGATACTTCTCAAAGCACTTTCGGCACGTAACGTCTGTACCGTATAGGTCAACACTCCATCATGTTCAACGTAAAAACCTTTCGACGTAAACCACAAAACCGAAACCGTATTGTTATATACTAATCCACCCTCTCTATCGGAATAAACGTAATCCCGTGTTTGCAGAGCTTTTTCAATATCAGTTCCGTTTCGCTTATCCATTTCCTTGGCCAATCGCACAACCTCGGGAACAGCCGCATCACCAAGGTTACGCAACGCCCATACATCGACCGTCTCAAGTGAACCGTCGAGATATCGGTCGACATTGTAACGGGCAATAAATCCGTCAACGTTCAAGAATGACAGTAACGCCACTGCCACAACCACTAATATAACCGACACAGCCACCGTCTTGAACCTCGGTACAAACTGCTTGACAATGATAAAAACAAACACTACCGCAATAATTACCATAAGCCAGGAAGCATATACACGTTTTCTTGTAAGTCCGAGATTTCCGATATACAACACCATTTTAGACATCGCAGTTGCAATCAGAATCAAGGTCATAACCGAATAAACGGTCGAAACGATACGCAACACCAACGGTCTGTTTTCATCTTTACGGCGCATAAGAGTGCCGATGGCAATAACCATAATAAGATTTATA
The DNA here is from genome assembly GCA_017629275.1 of Clostridia bacterium. GTDB lineage: Bacteria > Bacillota > Clostridia > Oscillospirales > Acutalibacteraceae > UMGS172. The sequence goes on along the minus strand of JAGBXM010000005.1, from coordinate 4,583 downwards.
ACCGATACCGCACAAAGTTGGAAGAATCCTTCCCTTGCATAGTCGGACAAACTGAGTCCTTCGGGCAACACCCCCGAGAATGCTGAGACGTAGTATTTCCATTGTGAAATAAAGAAAACAACGTAAATAAAGCACAACGGCAACGCGGCTACAACCGAAGTAACAACGGGTAAAAACCTCATTCCTTCAACAGTTTTTTGATAACGTTTAGCAAAGTCAGACTTACAAGAGTCTTTGCGTGACGAAATATATGTGCCGAAGACGTACATTCCGACAGGCAAACCTAAAATCATACTTCCAATATGTTTAAACACGTCACCAACGCCAAAGTCGAAGACGTCGGACAAAATACCCGTAAATCCCGAATCATACGACAGCAGCGTAAAAACGATAACGGTGGGGACTACGGCAAGTGCCGCACCGCCGATGATCTTCAATAAGACCTTACCGCAGGAACTTGCCTTTCCGTAAAACATCGCCTTGAACACGTCGGCCAGAGAGCTTAACGGAAAAAGAACCAAAGCCCTCACAAAATCAACAATCACAAGGTCGGACAATCCATTTTCAAGTCGGTTAGAATTAGCCGAATACACCGCGTATCCGTAAATCGCCACCGCAAAAAAGAAACCAACAAAATGCAACGCAGGGTTTGAGGTCAACACCAAAGCCAAAGCCACGGCAAACCCTATAATAAACAACCCGATCACAGCCTTGCCGACACGTGTACCGTCCTTTTTCAAGACCGCAAGAGTTATAATGAACAGCAAGGTTAATAAAAGGAAACTGCCCAACGGCACATCAAATATGGGAAAAGCCCGGCAAAACAAATATCCGATAACCAACGAAACCCACGCAAACACGGTTTGAGCAACCGAATATTTAATTTCAACCGCCGCCGTTTCGGGAATGTTATCTTGATCTTCTTCGGTCAAAGTGGCATCTTCGACCGCCGTTTCATCCAAAATTTTCTTATTCTCTTCCAAAAAGCGTCACTCCTACTCATCGGGAGTATATTCCAAAATATCCTCCACACGACAATCCAAAGCGCGGCAAATGGCATCAAGCGTCGAAAACCTTATAGCCTTTGCTTTGTTGTTTTTTAAGATTGAAAGGTTAGCCAAAGTGAGTCCAACCTTTTCAGAGAGTTCATTCAAAGACATCTTCCGTTTGGCCATCATAACGTCAAGATTTATAACTATCATATCGCACCTCAGACCGTAAGATCATTTTCCGACTTGATTTCAACCGCTTCTTCAATAACGTTTTTGACAACGCGAAGACACAGGCCGAGAAATACCGCCAAAAAAGACACGACAAATGACAAATAGAAATAATACCCCAAGACCGCAAACGCAATACAGAGCGCAATGCAACACCACGAAACACCTCTTATAAGCGACACACTACCTGCCGTAAACACTTCGGAACGTCTTACCTTGATAAGTAACGCGAACAACAAAATGTCGGCAAGCAAAATGATTGCCAATATCAGATATGCAACCACCATTACGACCGTTCGGTCAGAGTCGGCAAGGTTGTCACGGACACTGATACTGTCTCGTGCGTTAATCAGCATATCGCAAAGCAACGGCATAAACACCGCCCCCACGATAACGGCCAAAGCCAATACCACCGCTAAAGTGGTCGATAACATAACGGAAAATCTGCTCGGTACCTTAAGCATAAATAGAACCTCCAATTTGAATTTACAATATTGCAATTACATAATATACCAATTATTTCTGTTTGTCAATATAAATTTATCGTTTATCAATAAATTTATTTCAAATTTCAATAAAAAAGCCTTCCCGCAAACTGCAGGAAGGCAAAACACAATGAATTACAGAGCAAATTTTTGCTTATATTCTTCAAACGCTTTGGTGTAAGCACTGTTAGGATCATTCTTAACGTGGCTAAGATATTCGTGAGCCTCAAACGTGCCGTGCTGCGACTCAATTATAGCAACCGCAACGTTAGAGCAGTGGTCTGAAACACGCTCGTAGTTGGTCAGAAGATCGGTCAGAACAAAGCCAAGCTCAATGGTACAGTTACCGTGTTGCAAGCGGCTTACGTGATGACTCTTTATATCGGCAATAATATCGTCAATAACCTGCTCGAGCGGTTCGACCGACGAAGCCATTTGCAGATCATTATTACGGAATGCAAGGTCGGTAATTCTCAAAATTTCAAGAACTGCGTCCTTCAGAACTGCAATTTCAGCCGTAGCCTCGTGCGAGAAAACAATTTTCTTGTCATTTATCTCACGGGCAACGTCAACCAGATTTTCGGCGTGGTCACCGATACGCTCGAAATCGTTAATGGTGTGCAAAATCTTAGCAATCTTTTTCGAGTCGGAATCCGAAACACCGGTGCTCGAGATCTTAACCATATAGGTACCGAGTTGGTCTTCGTAATTGTCCAATAACGTTTCCATCTCAGAGACCTCGGCAGCCTCCTTATCGTTATAGTTGCCAACCAAAGCAACGGCCTTTTCGAAAGCCTTTTGAGAAACCTCGGACATCTCAACAACAACGTCCAAAGCGTTGGTAACGGCAAAGGAAGGAACGGTCAGCAAACGTTCATCCAAAAGCTTACCCTGCTTCTCACCGTCGACCTCGGGCACGATCTTATTGGCAATAGCCTCAAGCATCTTAGTAAACGGGAACAGCAATGCGGTGGTAAACACGTTGAATATACTGTGAACAATAGCAATCTCAAACGGTGTAATAGCCTTTTTCAAAAAAGGAATATCAACAACGTAACTCAAAATACAGAACGGAATAAGGCAAATTAAAGTACCGATAATGTTAAACGACAAGTGGACAACGGCAACCTTTTTAGCATTACGGCTAACACCGATACTGGAGATAATGGCGGTAACGCAGGTACCGATGTTCTGGCCCATAATAATGGGGATGGCCATACCGTATGTAACGCCGCCACCCGTAGCCAAAGCCGCCGAAGCCGCGGTCTGCAAAATACCGACCGAAGCCGCCGAGCTCTGAATAATACCGGTAAATACAGCACCGAAAGCAACAGCCAAAAACGGATTTTCGAAGGCAGTCAACAGACTTGTAAAGCCTTCCATCTTAGTCAAAGGCTCCATAGCATCCGACATAAGAGTCATACCGAACATCAGAACCGCAAAGCCGACAAGAATCGAACCTATATCCTTGTTTTTACGCTTTTTAGCGGCCATTATCATCAAAATACCGACCAAAGCGAAAACCAACGAAAAGTTCTTCGGCTTCAAAAGCTCAAGTACCAGATTATCGCCCTCAATTCCTGCGAGGCTTAAAATCCAAGCCGTCAGCGTGGTACCGATATTCGAACCCATCAAAACGCCGATGGTCTGCCCGAAATCCAACAGTCCCGAGTTGACAAGACCGACCAACATAACGGTCAAAGCCGACGATGACTGAATGGCGATGGTGATACCTGCACCGAAAACAAGCGCTAAAAACTTTTTAGAAGTAACCTTGATAAGGCTTTTTTCAAGCTTACCCTTGGCCATTTTTTCAAGACCCGATGACATAACGTTCATTCCGTACAAGAAGAACGCTAACCCACCGAGAAGTGTGATGACTGCAAATATAATTCCGTTCATTTAAAACACTCCAAACCTACTATATAGAATATTCTGCCTAAATCTTAAACCTTGCCCGTAATAAAAACAAGTACCGTTACGGTTAAATCTTTGTTAAATCTATGTAAAGCAGTAAAAATCGGTCGGACAGCTTGAAGCCACCCGACCGATTAAGTATAATTCAAAACTTATAAGTTGACAATTACAGCATCCAAAGACGGAACCAAAACACATCTTCCATCCGATAAGGTGACCTTGACATCACCGTCGGTATGGTTAATAAATATCTGTGCCTTTTCGCCGTCGGCGGCCTCCCAGGCTGTTGACAAAACCGAACAGGTATCATAGACACCGCCGTAACGCTTATCAAACGAAACAGATGCTACACCTTCGGTCACCAGAAACTCTAACGGCTTGAGCATTTTACCCGAAGCCATCCACTTGGCGGCCTTTTCTTTGTAGAATTTAATAAGCGCTGCAACAAATTTCAAAGTTTTTTCCTTGTCCTCAACCTCTTCGTGACCGATTCGTCCCCAGTGCGAAACAATGTTACCGTCACCGCGGATAACAATAGACATATCGTCACCGCACGAGAAACCGTAAGCCAGACGGAAATAAATACTACCCGGCATCAAGAAGCAGCAGCATTGATTACCCATAAAGTTATGCAAATATGGATGATACAAATATGAATAAAGCGGAACAGGTCTGCCCGACAGAAAATTCAACTCAAATCGGTTGTCGCTGTAACGGAGATTCCCGAGATACGGCTCGGCCGCGGCTGACTCACAACCGATAAGCGGACGGTTACCGCAGTTGTTCCAATGGGTCAACAGACCTTGCATAGTTTTGGTCATCCACTTGCCCGGCACGGGAGGATGTCCGTGTTCCTTACTGTAACAGAAATACATACTTCCGCCGTGGTTCTGGTCCATTATCTGGGCATAGTCAATTTTGGCATCCAACAACGGTTCATACGCAGAATTCAATATTTGTT
>JAGBXM010000061.1 GCA_017629275.1 Clostridia bacterium | reverse complement strand
CGCGGCCCTTGGCCAAAGCCACAACGGTGTCCATATTCTTATCTTTATTAAGCATAATGACCCTCCAAAAGGTATTTATAAATAATATAATATTCAAGTATACCTCTTTTTTAAAATTTGTCAAGACTTTAACGCAATAAAACAGAGGATAAAATAGCAACGGACGACCAACGAATAACCGCGACCGTCCGCTAATATATTTTATTCCTTTACTTCATCAACTATCAGGATCTGGCTGGTTGCGTGACCCATAAGTTCAAGACGGTGTAACCCAACATTCATAAGTCCGCGACCTGTGAAGGTGCCGTATTCCTTTACTCTCGACTGAGGGACCCACTGAGAGCCGCCGATACCGATCCTTCTTTTGACCTTATAGGTTCCGTGACCCGTGACTTTATACTTTTTGTCGGGGTCGAGGTCTTTTAAGCGCAGACGCTCGCAAAGGTTTGAAAACTGCATATTTTGTCCAAGCAGGAAAACGACAGCACGTGACTTGTCCTCCTCCAAAAACTCGTATGCGCCATACTCCTTTTCGTAGGCAGAGACCAGTCGGTACATATCACCGAGGTGTACGGTGTGTCTTATCTCACGGTTGAGGGCTAACAGATACTGAAGCTCTTCCTGACGCTCGGGCTCAAGCTCGGCAAGGTTAAGGCTGACCGAGACACCGCTTAACATTGCCACGTGTGCCTGATACTCCATTGTGGTTCTGCGGTCGTTGACAAACCACGAGAAGCCGTCCGAAATAAAGCAGGCACCGCCGGCGAATTTTGACGGCATAAAGGTGCTCATCCCCTCGTGTATTTTTATGGAATCCAGCGGATCCTGGTTATCGCTTCGGTGCATACGTCCCGCAAACTGCAGCATACCGAGGTCACCTCGTTTACCGCCTGCCGCCGAGTTTTCAAAAATAAGGTCAGGAAACTCGTTTTTGAGCGACATATAGCATTTCCACATATTGCGAACGTACTTCGACCAAACCTCTTTTTGGTGCTTGAGCTCGGCTTCTGCCCAACCCGAGTGGTACAAATAACGATTGAAGTCGTTTTTGATATAATCAATGCCGTTTTCTCTTACAAGGTCGATCATGACCTTGGTAACATACTCGGCGGCATCGTCATTAGCCATATTTAACGAATAACAATAATACCACGTCGAAAGGTCGGAATCACGGTTCTGGTAGCCCAACATCCATTCGGGATGCTCCACGGCAATTTGGTTGGTATGGAACACTGCCTCGGGCTCTATCCAAAGACCTAACTTCATTCCAAGGCTGTGCAACTTGTCAGAGATGGGTTTAAGACCGTTGGGGAAGCGCTTTTTGTTGACCTCCCAAGTACCGAAGCCCAATCGGTGAGCCTGACCGCCGTTGACGGGAGAATCGACCTCATCGTATCCGCTCCAACCGCCATCTATAACAAACAACTCAATACCGCTTTTGTGTGCAACATCTATCTCATCCAGCATCCACTTTTCGCAAACAGCATTGCCAAAGCTTGAATGTGTGTTATAAACAACAGGCAAAATACGGTTGGCCTCACTCGGATGGATGATCTCGGCACGTTCATAGCGGTGCAAAAGACGGGTTGCACCGCCGAAACCGTTATCGCAAAAACCACCGATAAACTTAGGTGCTTCAAAGCTTTGTCCGGGTTCAAGGCAGACCTCAAAATCAAATTCATTAAGTCCGCCGGTTAAAAGAGTGCGGTTGTCGGAGGCACGTTCAAAAACAAACTGCCAGTTACCACTCCATACAAGTGCGCCGAAATATACCTCGCCAAAGTCTTCGGTGGCATCGCCGCCGTCAAGCATATAAAACGGTGCCGAATTAGGACCCGAAAGTCCGTCGCGGCTTTCTAAGACCTTGCGACCGGGCATCAATTTTTCTTGGTACTTGTTAAACTCTCGGTTATAACCACCTGCTAAATAGGTCAGACGGTAATCATCCTTGAACGGCAGATGCCAGTTGGCCGAATAGACCGACTCAAGCACCACGTCACCGTCACCCTCGTTTTTGATTTCACTCCAACGCTCGATAACATTAAACGCTTCACACACACGGTAGAAAAGTGTTACGGTGATAGGATAAAACTCATCCTGTGTTTCGATTTTCAGAGTGTCACCCTCAATGGTGTGGGATTTATATTTCAAGAATACGGCTCTGACACCGTCGGGCAGGGTTATCTTGATTGCAGGTGTAATGAGCGAAGGACCACCAAACGCACGGTACTCCTGATTATCGTCGATCTTGCCGTTTCTGCCCTGAAGCATCGTCCTTGTGGGAACATCGCAGATCTCGGTTATCTGCTGACCCCAATGTCGGTGACCGATCGTACCGTCGGGATCAATACAAAAGGCATAGGTACTGCTTTTGCCCTGCAGTAAAAAAATCTTGCTTTTTTCATCAAAAATAATAGCCATATTTTGCACTCCTTATGTTTTTTAATTATTACAAGTTCATTATAAACCCTTGTTATTTCAATGTGAATATGATATATTGCTAATAAAATATGTTTTTTCAGCATAAGAGGGATGATTATGGAACTGCTTCACGTCTTTTACGCCGAACGCGATAATTTTCTAATTGAAGATTTTGTCAGTGAATTTGATTCATTGATGTTGATTGAAAAGGGCTCTTTTCACTTTTCGTGTGAAGGTGTCGAGGGCGTTGTAAACCAAAATGAGGCTCTTTACTTTGAAAAAGGAATACATTATAAACGCAAGGTACTGACCCCTATCACCTTGCACATTTTCCGTTTTAACGGTGACCATCCTTTTGACCGCTCGACCATAAAATTCAAAGATTCAAGACGCATTGAGTCCACAATGAGGCTGTTAAGCAAATTTTCCGACCAGAGATTCCCTCAAAAGAGTGAATTTGTAACCCCTTTGTTTTTTGACATTGTCAATCAGTACCGCATCGAAAAACTTTTTTCATCCTCCAAAACCACCGACAGCGCAGTACAACTCGGCGCTGACTTTTTGAAGGAGAATTGCTTTGCCTCAGTCACGGTCGAGGAGGCCGCATCGACGGCAGGGCTTTCGGTTTCACAGTTCGCCCGACGGTTTAAGCAGAGCATAAATATGACCCCGTGTGAATACCTGTGTGAATTAAGATTAAGCAAAAGCGAACAACTGTTGGTTGAAACCGATATGAGCATCAAACAGATCTCCGAGCTGTGCGGTTTTTGTAATGAATACTACTTCAGCCAATTCTTCAAAAAGCGAACAGGTGTGTCACCGTCAAGGTTCCGCAAGGGCGCAATTTAAATAAAAAACTTCAAAATTATAAAGACACCGATATTCCCTCTTGACAAATGGAATATCGGTGTTATAATGAACATATGAATAAATGTTCATATGTTGAAAGGATGATGATATGGCGGACAAAAAATTATTGAACGACGAGGTCGAGATATGTGAGTTTATACACGCTCACGAGGATACCGTAAAGGCCGTCAAAGAGCTTATGCCAAACGATGAGACCATTTTCGATCTTGCAGAGCTTTTCAAAATTTTCGGTGACTCGACCCGAATGAAGATACTCTACACCCTTT
>JAGBXM010000060.1 GCA_017629275.1 Clostridia bacterium | reverse complement strand
CGTACTTATCGTTCAGAACGACGTCGGCAACAAGTTCAGTCCAACGGTCATCGCCGCCGCCATAACCAGCCAACGCGACAAAACCGACCTGCCGACCCACATCAGGGTCGATGCCGACGGTTGCGGACTTTCAAAGGATTCCATCGTCCTGCTTGAGCAGGTGCGTACCATCGACAAGCAACGCTTAAAAGAAAAAATGGGCAGCTTACCGTTAACGTCAATGAACAAGATCGACAAAGCATTATCGGTAAGCTTTGGTCTGGGCGGTTTTTAACCGCCCTTTTTTATTTTTTTAATATTTCCTTATTTTTTACCCTGCTGTTTGAGCCATATCTTCATAACGAGGCGGTGCGGTAAAAGTTTGGTAAGAAGCACCTGTGCGCGGATCGAGAATCCGCACACCGAAACGTCCTTACCACGCTTCATATCGTAGCGCGCACGTTTGACGACCTCTTCAGAAGTAAAGAATTTATTGTAATACGTAATAACACTTTCGTCGGTGACGGCGTGATCAAAGAATTCGGTCTTGACCCAACCGGGACATACCGCCATCATCTTAATGCCGGTATGACGAAGCTCGGCATTTATGGCTCTCGTGAAGGACAAAACAAATGCCTTGGTAGCACCGTAAACACCAATGTACGGCACGGGTTGGAAGGACGACAGCGAGTCGACCTGATACACCCTCGAACCTCTTACAAGATAAGGCAAAGTAATATGCGTAATGGCCACCAAAGCTTTGTCGTTAAGGTCGATCATATCCAGCTGATCGTCAAGCGGAATATCGGCAAATGCGGCAAATCTTCCGAAACCGCTGGCGTTGACCAACACCTGAACCTCCGGCTTATGCTGTTCAAGCAAAGCCTTATATTCATCGTAAGACTCACGCTTTAAAAGGTCCAGAGAAATACATCTCAGAGGTTGATCTATTTCGTTTTTTAACTCTTCAAGACGGTCAAGTCGGCGCGCAATGACCCACACCTCGTCAAACCTTTCTTCGGCACATATCTGTTTTACAAACTCGCGGCCCATACCGCTGGAAGCACCCGTAAATACTGCTATTTTCATAAACTTTCTCCTTTTCTGTCCTGCTTATCAAGGAAAATAAGCAAAACCGTAATATCCGCAGGACTGACGCCCGATATTCTCGATGCCTGACCAATGCTGGACGGCATTACTTTTTTCAGCTTTTCGACCGCTTCAAGTCGAAGTCCCTTTATATCATCATAATTGATACCGTCGGGCAACATTCGGTTTTCAAGTCTGACAAGTTCTTTCACCTGCGCCGCCTGACGTTCAATATAACCCGAATATTTAATTTCGATCTCGACCTTTTCGGCAACCTCGGCAGGAAGTTCGGGACGTTCTTTGTCAAATTCAGCAAGATCCGAATAACTCAACTGCGGACGGCGAATAAGGTCACTCATTCTGACACCCGTTTTCATCGGTACGGTGCCTCTGATTTCCAACAGTTCGTTTAATTTTTCACTGGGCGCCATAAAGGAATTTTCAAGTCGCTCGACCTCTTTGATTTTAAGTCGCTGACGTTCAAGAAAGGCTTCGTAGTCATTCTCGCTCAAAAGTCCTATTCTGTGACCCAATTCACACAAACGCTCGTCGGCATTGTCCTGACGGAGCAACAAACGGTATTCCGAACGCGAGGTCATCATTCGGTACGGATCGGAGCAACCTTTGGTGCAAAGATCGTCGATCAGAGTTCCGATATAAGAACTGGAACGCGACAGGACAACAGGCTCCTCACCCTTGACCTTCAAGGCTGCATTGATACCTGCGATAAGACCTTGCGCCGCGGCTTCTTCATAACCCGACGAGCCATTGAACTGACCTGCACCGTAAAGTTCGTCGTGCCCCTTGACCTCCAGTGTGACCTTAAGTGCTAACGGGTCAATGCAGGAATATTCAATGGCATACGCATTTCGCATAACCTGAACATTCTGAAGGCCCGGTATGGTACGGTAAAACTCAATCTGAACCTCTTCGGGAAGCGACGACGACATACCCTGCAGATACATTTCCTCGGTGTCGAGTCCACAAGGCTCGATAAACAACTGATGCCGTTTTTTATCGGCAAACCGCACGATTTTGTCCTCTAAGCTCGGGCAATATCTAGGGCCTACACCCTCGATGACTCCGCCATAAAGCGGCGAGCGGTGAAGATTTCTCAAAATAACCTCTTTGGTCGCATCGTTGGTATACGAAATATAACAGACCGACTCGTTGTTTATGGTCTCAGGATCGGTACTGAAGCTGAACGGGGTGACCGTTTCGTCACCCGGTTGAACCTCAAGCTGCGAAAAGTCAATACTCGAGCGCAAAACTCTTGCGGGAGTACCCGTTTTAAAACGTCGCAACGGCAACTCCAATTTCAACAAAGCCGACTCCAAAGAGTTAGACGGAAACGTTCCGTCGGGACCGCTTTCATAGTTGACCTCACCGACATAAATCTTGCCTTTAAGGTATGTACCCGTGGCAATAATAACAGTTTTGGCAACGTATTCGGCATTGAGTTGCGTAACGCAATGCCAACCGTCATCACCTTTAAAAAGGTCGGTTATCTCGGCCTGACGAAGATGCAGATTCTCACAAAGCTCTAAGGTGTGCTTCATATATTGCGAATAGGCACGGCGGTCGATCTGCGCACGGAGACTGTGCACCGCAGGACCCTTGCCCCTGTTGAGCATACGGTTCTGAATTGTAGTCTTATCGGCCGCCTTGCCCATCTCACCGCCTAAAGCGTCGATTTCACGCACAAGGTGACCTTTAGCCGTACCGCCTATCGACGGGTTACACGGCATATTGCCGACCGAATCCATATTTATCGTGAATATTGCGGTACTGCATCCAAGCCTTGCGGCGGCAAGTGCCGCTTCGATACCTGCGTGACCCGCACCGATAACCAGAACATCATAATTTCCGGCAAAATAACTCATACAAATATAATCCCCTTATTTTCCGACACAAAAATGTTCAAAAACCTTGTTGGCAACCTCGACGGTAACACGTTCGCCCGTCAGTTCCATCAAGGCCGACACGGCATCATCAAGACAGACACCTACGGCATCAACCGTCATACCGCACCTTAAAGCATCGAGTGCTTCACGGACGTTCTTCAAGGCACGGACGGCGCAATCGCGTTGACGCTCGTTTAAATAAACACCCTCGGCACCCGTAAGATTGGCCGTATTGGTAACCGTTTTAATAAGATTTTTAAACTCCAAAAGTCCCGTTCCGTCTTTAGCCGACATCAAAACGCAAGGCAACCCCCTGCTTTCGGCCACCGTTTTATCGGCCACGTTAAGGTCGGATTTATTAAGGACAACCACGGCAGGACGACCCTTTATACCGTCAAGCAGTTCGGCAGTCTCATCACGGTCAACATCGGCGCCGTCAACAACGGCAATTATAAGGTCGGCCGATTCAATTCGTTCACGGGTCAGCTTGACACCTATCTGCTCAACAGTGTCCTCGGTTTCCCTGAGACCTGCCGTATCCGACAAACGCAAGGTCAGTCCGTCAAACCGCACAGTTTCCTCAATAACGTCACGGGTTGTACCCGCAACGGGCGTAACAATGGAACGCTCACAACCGACAAGCAGATTCATCAGGGTCGACTTACCCGCATTGGGAGGGCCGACGATAACGGTGTTAATGCCGTTTCGTATCATACGTCCCGTATCATAATTGGCACAAAGGCGGTCGAGCTCGTCCTCAGCATTTACAAGCATTTCTTCAAGGCGGTCAATACCGCTGAACTCGGGCTCTTCATCGGGGAAATCCGAAAACGCGGCAACCGTTGCAGCGGCAAAGGTCAACGACTCTTTGACGGCGGCGCATTTCTTGGAAACGGCACCGCCCTTGGCGGCCATCGAAGCTCTTAAAGCCTGTTCACCGTCGGCGGCTATTATTTCCATAACGGCCTCGGCCTCGGTAAGGTCGAGTTTTCCGTTTCTGAAGGCTCTTTCGGTAAACTCACCGCGACCGGCAAGACAGGCCCCTGCGTCGATAACGGCACGTAAAACACAGTTTACAACAAACGAACCGCCGTGAACCGACAGTTCCACCACGTCCTCACCCGTATAACTTTTAGGTGCGCGGAACACAAGTGCCACGGCCTCGTCTATCTTTTCATCATCACGCCAGACGCCACCGAAAAGCGCGGTATATCCTGCCGCATCGCGCAAAACTTTGCCCGACTGCGAACGGAACACTTTATCCGCAACATCGACTGCACCGTCGCCCGAAATTCTGACAATACCTATTCCGCCCTCACCTTGAGGGGTGGCCACTGCAGCTATCGTCTTACCCATACCGCACCTCCAAAACTTACTAACAAAATATTATACACCAAAACCTATTTATAAGTCAACAGTTCTAAGTAAAACAAAAGTCTTGCGGCCGAAAGGCCACAAGACTTGAAATCCTCTATTGTTCGTTTTTATCGGTTATGTCAGATGTATCGCTTTGCATCGGCACCAGCGTTTTCTTTTTAGGATGGACGGTGTTCGACTTTTTAAAGGTATTGACGGTGAAGAACCCTGTAAAAACAGCACCTGCCACCAACGCCGCAACGGGGATAGGCGACGAGGCCACGTTCTCGCCCTTTGACACCAAGGTCGCAATAGCCTCGGGTATGACCGATGCCATACAAAGTGACGATGCCACAAGACCTAACGGATAAATAAACCTGAAATTTTTTGAAGGCTTGACACCGCTGATTGCCTTGCCGTAGGCCAACGAGAACAGGATCATAAAGCAGACCGCAAAAACCTCATAAACGGTTCTCACACGCAATGCGCGTTCAGTATAATTGATATATGCCACGACCAACAAGCCTGTCCAGAACAAGACGGGCAATATCGCCGCCCATTTCGGGAATTTAAACTCACTCAAAGCCGAGGCCACCATCAAGGCCGCCGAAACGGTTGCCAAAACGGCAATCAGAAGAATTATCTGCCAACCGAAGGTTTTTTCAACTGCCGCAAGCAGACCCGTCAACATATAAAGGCAACCGACGACACCTGCCGCAACCGCCGAAAAAAGTCCACTGCAGTTTATCTTTTCGGGCTGACGTACCGCCAACGAAGCATTGTAAAACAATGCCGCAAGGCTCAACACCGAAATAACGGTGCCTATTATGTTGACAACCAACATATCAGTTTTCAAAAAGGCCCTGTCGGCCTCGGTCAAAAACACGATCTGCAACGTGCGAAACACCAGAACTATCGCATTCACGACTACAAAAAGTTTAGTGGTATATTTCAGTTTCAAGAGTTGTCCTCCAAGCAGTAATTAAATCGAAATTGTACTCATATAAATAGTACAAGCCACTATTAGATTTTAGACCATTACTCCCCGTTTGTCAACCAGAAAGGAAAGAAATATGAAAGGATTATACCCAATATCGGTCTTGATCATATTTATATGTATGGTTCTGTTTCCGCTTTTATCAATGAACGACCCCACGCCAAGTGCATCGGGTCCTCAAGCGCCTCAAAGTTCGCCCACTGCCGACGTCGGCGGTTTCAGAATACTTAATACCGAAACTGAAAAGGTGACCGAAATTTCGGCACGCGACTACTGCATCGGTGTCGTATTGGCCGAAATGCCTGCCGAATACGAGATTGAGGCTTTGAAGGCGCAATCGGTCGTGGCCTATACTTATGCAAAATATAAAGCGAACATCCGAAAAAACGAAAAATACGACGTAACCGACACCTATTTGAGCGACCAGGCCTTTTTGTGGGAACAAGAGGCCCGCGACCGCTTCGGTGAAAACTACCAAGCCTATTATAAAAAGGTTTCCTCGGCCGTTGACAGCGTTCTGGGACAAATGATAACCTACGACGGACAGCCTATACTTGCCGCCTGCCACTCGATCTCGGGCGGCAGGACCGAATCGGCCGAAAAAATATGGGGCGGCAGTTATCCTTATCTGCAACCGGTTGAAAGCGTCGGTGATGTGCTCAATCCCGACTATCTTTCCGAAGTCACCCTGACCCCCGACGAAATGAGTTCAAAATTAAAAGAAATCTCGGTCACCACCGAAGGCTCGGCCGACGGTTGGTTCTCTGAATTCAAAAAGACCGATTCGGGAACGGTACTGACGGCCAACGTCTGCGGCCACGAAATCAAAGGGTCTGACATAAGAACGGCTTTGGGACTTCGCAGTTCCAACTTTGATCTTGAACTTAAGGACGGCAATTTTCATTTGGCCGTCCGCGGTTACGGTCACGGGGTCGGAATGAGTCAGTACGGCGCACAGTTTATGGCAGAACAAGGAAGCACCTATACCGAAATTTTGGGGTGGTACTTTACCAATTGCCGATTAGCGCAACCATCGTAAAAAACGGCAGGGCCAAACGCCCTGCCGCCGAAAATTATTTATTTTTCACCTTTTATTTTCTTCCAATACTCTTTATAAGCCTGTTCGGTCTTGTTGTCACCGAACTCGTAATAAACCCTGTCCTTTATAACGTCGGGCAGATACTGTTGCTCGACGTAATGATTGGGAAAGGAATGCGGATAAAGGTAATGCTGACCCTTGACCTCGGCATCTTCGCCGTCAAAATGCTTATTCTGAAGTTGTCTCGGAACAGGTCCCGAATTGCCTTTTTGAATGTCCTCCATAGCCGCATTTATGGCATCGTGCGCCGACACCGACTTAGGACTTATGGCAACCAGAATAACTGCATTGGCCAACGGCAATCTCGCCTCGGGCAGACCGACCGCAAGAGCGGTATCAACTGCCGCCTTGACTATCGGGATTATCTGCGGATTGGCAAGTCCCACATCCTCGTTGGCACAAACCAACAGTCTGCGGCAGGCCGAAGGAAGATCCCCCGACTCCAAAAGACGGGCAAGGTAATGAATTGCCGCGTCGGGGTCGGAGCCTCTCATCGACTTCTGATAGGCCGAAACAATATCGTAATGCTCGTCGCCCTCGCGGTCATACCTCATAGCACTTTTTTGTGTGAGTTCCCTTGCGGTCTCTTCCAGAACGGTCAATTTGCCGTCCTTTCGTTCACTCGACAATACGCAAAGTTCAACCGAATTGAGTGCTTTTCGGACGTCACCGCCGCAACCGCGACAGATTATGTCAACTGTCGTTTCGCTTTCAAAACCGATTTCAACACCTTGTTCTTTGGCCATAATGTCGGCGGCTCTCAAAACAGCGGGGCGAATATCCTCCCACCCTAACTGTTTGAACTCAAACACGGTCGAACGGCTCAAAATGGCGTTGTAAACATAAAAATACGGATTTTCGGTGGTCGATGCGATCAACGTGATATTGCCGTTTTCTATGCTTTCCAGCAAGGTCTGTTGTTGCTTTTTATTAAAGTATTGAATCTCGTCAAGGTACAGCAGTATTCCGTTCTCACCGCCCAGCATTTCGGACGAGGCCAACATTTCACGGATATCGGCAGTAGACGCCGTAGTGGCATTGAGCTTATAAAGCCTTTTGTTGCTCTGCTTGGCAATAATACTCGCCACCGTGGTTTTTCCGACACCCGAAGGCCCGTAGAAAATGAGGTTTGGGATAGTACCTGACTCTATAATACGGCGAAGCGGCTTACCGTCGCCCAACAGGTGCGTTTGTCCTACAACGTCATCCAACGTTTCGGGCCTTATTCTGTCTGCGAGAGGCGAATTCATAAACCGCTCCCCCTTTCATTAAAAATAATTTCAATTATTTCTTGAATTCCGAATACTTATAAGGATCGGTGATTTCAAGAAGCTCCTTAGTCTCTTCATCAACGTGGTACAACTTGCCGTCCTCGTTCTGATAGAGGCGGATATAGTCGATCATATACTCGATCGGCTCGGTACGGTTGTCGTCGGGCTTTGAAACGTGCTTAAGACCGAAAGCCATCGAGAGAATGAAGTAAATAGGCTCGTGGAAAACCTCCATAACAAGGTTGTCGATACGGACGGTACAGCAAGGCTCACCGTCGATAAAGAAGGAAACCAATTCGGGAGTCCACTCATAACCGATGGTGTGGAAATCCTCGGAGAACTTGGCACCGTTCGGTAAATAAGCTTTCTTAGGATAGCCCTGTCCGTCGAGATAATTGATGTGTCCGTTGCCATGCTCGTTGTGCCACCAGCTGTGAAGGTTAAATGCAAGATAAGAGTCGTCACCGAACATCTCAAGAACGTCTATCTCGGGAGCGGCCGAAGATTTTCCCTCAAAGTTTGGACGGCACATCCAAAATCCCGGCCAGATTCCGGGGCCGCCTTTAGGCATCTTGGCACGGATCTCGGCATAGCCGTATTTATAGGAAAGATGTCCGTTGCCGCGAAGCATACCACTGGCATAGTCCTTGTTTTCTTCAATGGTGCCCTTAATAATGAGCATACTGTCCTCAACACGGCAATTTTCTCTCTTTCTCCATGCAGGACGCTCCTCGTGACCGGGAACATTGTAGTGCAGAATATCCCAAAAGCCCTCATCAATCTTCGGGCCGTCAAAATGGTCCTCCCAAACGAGCTTATAGTTATTTCCAAATGTCTTTGCGTTCATAACACACCCTCCTTATCTCTTAACCAACAGGTCGCCGTCGTTCTGATAAAGCTTGATGCTGTTTATCTTGAACTCGGTCGGGAAGTCGGCATTGTCTTCAGGTGCATCAATGTTGGGCAGACCGATAGACATATTTGCCGTAAATTTAAGGAAATTCTTGTTGCCCAAAACCTGATACGGACTGGGTGTTACGTCAACACGGTTCCATTCTTCACCGTCAGCATAGAAAATGATCCATTCTTTGGTAACTTCGATACCAAAGGTATGACGCCCCTCGGACAAAACGGCCTCGTCAGCCTCGTCGGGATAGAAACGCTTGGGCTTTTTGAAAAGACAGCTGATCTTATGAGGGGTTTCATATATCTCATCCAACCAACGGATATACATATTAAATGCGTTCTTGGCCTTGTCACCTTGAATGGAAGCGACATCAAAGTCTGCCTTATAAGGTGTGCCTTCGGTCGAAACGAGAGAAAATACAGGCCATACACCCTTCTGGAATTTGGGAAGTTCAACGTCGACTTCGACGTAACCGTGTGCGAAGACAACACCGTTACAGACAACCTTGCCACCTTGGAAGCCGTCACCGTCACGACCGGCAGTAATAACGAGAGCGCCGTCCTTGACCACTACGTTCTCAGGTTTATAGTGCATATTGGAGCCTTCATGCTTAGCAGCACCCTGAGTAATAACGTGACTCGGAACAAAGTCATTGTCCTTCTTGGCCGAGTGAGCCTTTACGGTCTCATCAAGACAAGCCCACTTGTTAGCCTCGAGCCCACCCGAGAAGTTCTCCTCAAATACGAGCTCATAACCCTTTTCATACAAATCCATTGACAATCTCTCCTTTCGCAGCTTTTAACTGCGCCAAGAATTTTAACAGAGTCTTAATTTCCACCCTGTTAATTGTATTATCGCACAAGCCCACCCTATTTGCAAGAAAAAAAGCCCAATTTCAAGGACTTTTTATTAAGAATTTAATTCTTTTTTCTTTAGTCTCACGGTCATAAAGGCCCCTTTGCTATAAATATAATCGTCCGAACACAAAGAAGCCAAGGCCCGTTTTTCGTTCCTTGGCTTCTTGTATTTTATACTATAGAGTATCAGCAAATTTTGATTATCAACGCGGGCTCATGTTCGTTATACTTATCCCCTGCCTTGTGGCCCAGTTTTCTGAGCAGCAGTCCATCGAAGGTCAAGCGGTTGCCTAAAACCGAAACAAGTTCGGTCACGTTGACCGCCGTATCGTCCAAAAGGCACTGAGTCCACACTGTTGCATTTTTTGGAATATCATTTTCAAATTCCAAGGTCAATGAACGGTAGATGCCGAACACACCAACCGTAGTCTTAATGCTTTCGGGATAGACAGTAACGTCGGCAGGAACGGCAATGTACTTATTCGGATCAATGTTTCGACGAAGGGTCGAAACCGCCAAAGCATTGCCGTCAGGGTGACAACTCGCCAACACTATCGGCTTGATATTCCCGGCCTGAACCTGAGGCAACCTCGTGCCTCTTGCCGCAATCATCGGCACCTCAGCCGAAAACACCTTCCATTGCATATTTCTCCAACTGCTTGGCTCGGTATCGAATCTTAATATATCGGTCACCGTTTCCTCACTTGTCACATAATCGCAACCAACAGCCGAAAACGGCGGACAGATGCGTTGCCAACGCAGAACCGCATCGGTCTCATACGAGCGATTCATAACACCTATGTTCATTCCGAGACCTGCCGCCACCATAGGCTGACTCTCAACGTTGACAAGCCCCTTGACCTTGTGGCGCACCTTGCTTTGATCGATGCCTTTGAGCAACTCGTTGACGCGGAAATAGGTTTCAACGTCGGCAAACGGTTGCTGAACGTCATAGGTTCTCAGAACATCGCTGTATTCAAATGCACGGCACATATCAATAACACATTGAGGGTTGCTCATATCGTGAAACGGCAAAAATCCGCGTGCGTGTTCAATAAGCAGATTGGGAGCATATTTTTTAACGCACTCGGTCATCATCTCACGGTAACCGGGATAGCGGCTGAAGGTGCCCCAATCACACTTCCAGTAACGTACGTCGGCGGCATTACACCACTTGGCCCTTTCCTCCCAATATTTTCGGGCAACATCCATATTGAACGGCTCGGTTGCATTAAGGTTATTGGGCGATATCCAAAGTCCAAGACCTGCATAGCCCATTTTCTTAACACGGCGACTGATTTCGCAAAGTCTTTGCTCGGGCGTTTTACCCAGTGAAGCGAATTTTTCCGGATTCGGCTCGACCGAACCGAAGATCGGCATCGACGCTTCGGCTTTGTAAGGCACGTCCCAGCCGTCATCAAGCAAAAATATCAGTCCGTTGCGATATTCCTTGGGAAACGGGTGATAAAACTCATCGGTCTCAAACAAAGTTTTCTCATTTAACGCATCACGCATTCTGACACCGTCATCAGTGCCCGTAAGAGAAAGTTTATCAGCCGTCATCTCCTGCATATGCCAGGTACAAAGGTAGTTGCCGTTGGGTTTGGCTTCTTTAGGAATGAAATTGACCTTGACAGTGTCGGCAGCGCTGTTGTTTATATCCTTTAGCGGAACAAAATCTCCACTTGCAGGAGCAACATCACTGCTATTGACAAGACCCGACCCGCCCAACAGTTTGTCAACCGAAACGTCTAAAATTTTGGCAAGTTTGGTCAATACCGCCGCCCTTGGCTTAGCGTTGCCGTTTTCCCAACGGGATATGGCCTTATCACTGACCGACAGAAGCTGTCCCAACTCTTTTTGCGATAAATGCTTGGCTTTTCTAAGTTCGGTCAGCGTGTTGCCGAATTTATAATCCTTCATCGTACCACTTCCTTTGCTTAAATTATACAATAAACGGCGTTATCGGTCAACCTGACCCGATAAAGCCGACTCTTGCAAAAGTAGAGTTTATCATCCAAAAACGCACACCGTCTTCCGAATTCTCTGCATAACGACTTCTAAAAACTGAATAGACATTTTCACAAATTTTTCTACCATATTACGGCCAAGTGTGCTATACTGTATATGATAATTTATTTATAAGGACTAAAAAATGCACGAACTGATACAACTCATCAAGCATTGCCAACTTAAGGCTCTGTTTATGGACAAGACCCGCAACACGTTTATCCAGTTTTTTCGCTACGTCTTTGTAGGCGGTGCGGCAACCGTTGTCGATTGGACCTTTCTTTGGCTTTTTTACGACATAGTCGGAATTTACAAATATTTATCGGTCGCCCTGTCCTTCCTTTTAGGGCTTTTGACCAACTTCGTTTTGTCCGACCGATTTGTATTCTCCAACGTTCCCGAAACACGGTCGACCGCCAACAAATTCTCGGTCTATCTTATAACGGGACTTATCGGTCTGGGACTCACCGAACTGTTTATGCTGCTTTTCGACGGACTTTTGGATCTGCATTATATGATAGCTAAAATCATCACCACCGCCATCGTCTTAGCTTGGAACTTTTTTTCAAAAAAAATCGCACTTTATAAATAATTGTTTAAAAGCAAAGCGACGCACAACAAAAGTTGTGCGTCGCTTTTTAATCAACTGATTACTTCTTTGCGGCAATAGCCTGCTTTGCCTTTTCAACAATATCCTTAGCCCTCAGACCGAAGATACCGAGCAGATCGTTTGCGGGACCCGACATACCAAAGGTGTCATTGACACCGACCTTGATAACGGGAACGGGGCATTCCTCGGTAACAACCTCTGCTACTGCAGAACCGAGACCGCCGATAACCGAATGCTCCTCAGCGGTAACGATGGCGCCTGTCTCCTTAGCGGCCTTAACGATAATATCACGGTCGATAGGCTTGATGGTGGCCATATTGATAATACGTGCCGAAATACCCTCAGCGGCCAAAAGGTCATAAGCCTCCATAGCCTCTTTGACCATAAGTCCGGTTGCGATAACGGTAACATCAGTGCCGGCTTTAAGTTCTACACCCTTGCCGATCTCGAACTTGTAATCGTCACCGAATACAACGGGAACTGCAAGACGGCCGAAACGCATATAAACGGGACCGTCCAACTCGGCGGCGGCCAAAACTGCCTGTCTTGCTTCGGTAGCATCGGCAGGATTGATAATGGTCATACCGGGAATGGTTCTCATCAAAGCGATATCCTCACAGCACTGATGGGTAGCGCCGTCCTCACCGACCGAAATACCTGCGTGGGTAGCGCCGATCTTGACATTGAGGTGGGGATAACCGATCGAGTTTCTGACCTGCTCAAAAGCACGTCCTGCGGCAAACATAGCAAACGAACTTGCAAAAACAAGCTTACCCGTCGAGGCAAAGCCTGCGGCAACGCTCATCATATTCTGTTCTGCGATACCGCAGTTGTAGAACATTTCGGGATGTGCCTTCTTAAAAGTGCCCGTCTTGGTGGCGGCGGCAAGGTCAGCATCCAAAACTACGAAATCATTTCTCTTTTCAGCCAGCTCGCAAAGGGCGGCACCGTATGCGTCTCTGGTGGCAATATTCTTAACTTCAGCCATTGTTACTTCCTCCTTTGATTACAGCGCGGCGATTCTTTCATCAAGCTCGGCCAATGCTTCGGCGGCCTGCTCGTCGTTAGGACCTGCGCCGTGCCAGTTGACCTGATTTTCCATAAAGGAAACATCCTTGCCCTTAACGGTGTTGGCAATAATGGCGGTCGGCTTATCGGTGCACTTTTCGGCGGCGGCAACTGCGGCCTCGATCTGATCGAAGTCGTGTCCGTCGATCACGATAACGTTCCAGTTGAATGCTTCAAACTTCTTGTCAAGCGGCAGCGGAGAGTTGACCTCATCCAAAGTACCGTCGATCTGGAGGTTGTTAAGATCGGCAAAAACGGTCAGATTGTTTAATCTTTTATGAGCGGCAAACATTGCGGCCTCCCATACCTGGCCCTCTTCGGACTCACCGTCACCGATGATGGCGTATACGCGGTAATCATCACCGAAATGCTTGGCCGACAAAGCCATACCTGCGGCGGCCGAAATACCCTGGCCCAAAGAACCCGAAGACATATCTACACCGGGAATATGTTTTTTATCAGGATGTCCCTGGAGCATTGCATAAGGCTTACGAAGCTGCTTGATCTCCTCAACGGGGAAGAATCCGCGGACTGCGAGAACACCGTAAAGTGCGGGTGCGGCGTGGCCCTTAGAGAGAACAAGGCGGTCACGGTCTGCCTTATCGGGATTTTTGGGGTCAATGTTCATCTTATCGAAATACAGATATGTAAGTATCTCGGTGCAGGACAGCGAACCGCCCGGATGACCCGATTTGGCACAGTTAGTGCCGATGATGATCTGCTTTTTAGCCTCAAGAGAATACTTCTTGAGTTCGATCTTTCTTTGCTCGTTCATATTGAACCTCCTGAAAAACTTATATTTCTTTTAAAGTTGACAAATATGAAGTGAAATACTGCGGTAATTCACTTGAAAACTCCATATATTCACCCGTCGTGGGATGAACAAAACCAATCAACCCTGCGTGCAGACATTGACCTTCAAGATGTGTGATTGTTTTTTTAGGCCCGTAAACAGGATCCCCTGCCAACGGATGCCCTATTGATGCCATGTGCACCCTTATCTGATGCGTTCTGCCCGTTTGGAGTCGGAATTTCATAAAGGTAAACCCTTCGTAACGGTTCAAGACCTCATAATGGGTCACGGCAGGTTTTGAATTGACGTAAACCACCGCCATTCTCTGACGGTTTTTGGGGTCGCGCCCGATCGGTGCGTCAACGGTACCGTTGTCATTCTTAACGTTACCGTACACAACGGCACGGTATTCGCGCGTAAAGGTGTGTTCCTTTATCTGCTCGGCAAGTACTCTGTGTGCCTTATCGTTTTTGGCAACGATAAGCAATCCACTGGTGTCCTTGTCGATTCGGTGAACAATACCCGGTCTCAAAACACCGTTTATGCCCGACAGACTGCCCTTACAATGGAAAAGTAATGCGTTGACCAATGTGCCATCGGGATTGCCCGGCGCGGGATGCACCACCATTCCTTTAGGTTTATTGACGACAAGTAAATCATCGTCTTCGAACACTATATCAAGCGGAATGTCCTGCGGCACTGCCTCGGGTTCGGAAAGTTCGGGCAATATCACCGTAACCTCGTCACCCTCTGACACCTTGGCACTCTTTTTAGGGCTTTTACCGTTGACCGTCACACTGCCGTCGGCAATGAGGTCGGCCGCTAGTTTTCGCGAAATGCCCAACTCGGCCGAAACCGCCGCATCAAGCCGCACACCGCCCAAAGTCACAACAAACTGCTCAGTTGTCATTGTTGCTTTCACCAACACGGGTGTTTTCCTGCTCAATCTCGGTATCAGACTCGGCGTTGATGGCATCTATATCGGTCTTGCGACGTGCGTCTTTGACAAAATCCATAATAAAATACAGAAGTATCAGACCTGCACCGATACATACCGCACAGTCAGCAACGTTGAACACGGGGAATTCAAAGAAACCGAACTCCAAAAAGTCAACAACACTGCCACCGCGGAATATACGGTCGATAAGATTACCCAAGCCGCCGCCCAGCACAAGGCAAAGCGCCCAGAACATTAGACGGCTGTCAAAGGTCTTTCTTATCAGCATCGCAATACACATTATCATTACAACACAGGTGACGGTTATCAAAAACCACGTCTGTCCTGCAAGCATGCCGAATGCCGCACCCGTGTTGGGTGGGATTCGGTTGAAATTTATCAATCCCGGAATGACGGCAATGACCTCATTAGGTTCCATATAAACAGTGACCAGATACTTGGTCAACTGGTCGAGACCGACCACCGCCAGACCGCAGATAATAGCTAATATAGCTGACATGATTACTCCTATCAGTTTATTTTATAATTGCACGGCAACGTGCGCAAAGAGTGGGATGCTCGGTATCTTGACCGACGGTCTCGGAGAAGCTCCAGCAACGCTCACACTTTTCGCCCTTTGCGTGGGTAACGGTGACACCGATACCGCTGTCGCCCTTGTGTTCTCCGCCTTCACCGTCGACGATCTCAACCGACGATACGATGAAACAGAGAGCCAGAATATCCTCAACCGACTTTAAGAACTCAAGCTCGGCACCGGTTGCATAAACAGTAACAGCACCCTCAAGCGATGCACCGATAACCTTAGCGGTACGTGCAACCTCCAAAGCCTTCTTGACGTCGTCACGGATTGCGTGAATCTTCTCCCAACGTGCCATAAATTCGGCATCAACATTGCCCGAAGCCACAGGGAAGTCGTTAAGAACAACGTTTCTTACATCGTCGGTGGCGTAGTGAGGCATAAACTTCCAGATCTCGTCCGAAGTGAATGAAAGGATGGGAGCAATAAGACGGGTCAAAGTATGCAGAACCTTATAAATGGTGGTCTGTGCGGCACGGCGGGTCTCAGAATCCTTGCCTTCGACATAAAGTCTGTCCTTAGCAGCATCAAGGTAGAAGTTGGACATATCGAGTACGCAGAAGTTATGAATTGCGTGGAAAATGAGGTGATACTCAAAGTTCTCATAAGCCTCACGGCACTCTGCGACGAGCTGATCAAGACGCATCAAAGCGAACTTGTCCATCTCGTGGAGCTTACACTCCGGAACCGAGTCCTTATCGGGGTCAAAATCACTGATACAACCCAAGATAAATCTTGCGGTGTTACGGATCTTTCTGTAAATCTCGGACAACTGCTTTAAGATATCCTTGGAAATACGGATATCTGCGTGATAGTCGGACGAAGCGACCCAAAGTCTCAGAATATCGGCACCGTACTGGCTGACGATCTCGTCGGGGTTGATGGTGTTGCCGATGGACTTGGACATCTTCTTGCCCTCGCCGTCAACGACCCAACCGTGGGTAACAACACACTTATAAGGTGTTCTTCCGTAAGCGGCAACTGAAGTCAAAAGTGAAGACTGGAACCAACCGCGGTACTGGTCGGCACCCTCAAGATAAAGATCGGCAGGGCTTGACAGTTCTTCGCGCTCATCCATAACGGCGGCGTGCGAAACACCCGAGTCAAACCAAACGTCCATAATATCGGTTTCCTTCTTGAAGGAAGTGCAACCGCAGGAACACTTGAAGCCTTCGGGCATAAGCTCCTTAGCTTCCTTGGCGTACCAGGCATCGGCACCCTCTTCGCGGAAAATCTCAACGATTCTTTTGATGGTTTCGGGAGTAATAGCCTCCTTACCACATTCCTCACAGTAGAAGATCGGAATGGGAACACCCCAGGTACGCTGACGGGAAATACACCAGTCAGAACGGTCACGGATCATACCGGTAATGCGGTCTTCACCCCAACCGGGTACCCACTTGACCTTCTTGATTTCCTCAATAGCCTTGTCAGCAAAAGCCGAGATAGAGCAGAACCACTGCTCGGTTGCTCTGAACAAAATGGGAGACTTACAACGCCAGCAATGGGGATACTGGTGGATGATCTTTTCAAGAGCGAACAGGTGACCTGTTTCGTCTAATTTAATTGCAATAGCCTTGTTGGCCTGCTCGGTGGTGAGTCCTTGGAACTCACCTGCATCGGCAGTCATAATACCCTTATGGTCAACGGGAACAACCATTCCGACCTCGGGATAATTACGGCAGACCTCAAAGTCGTCAACACCGTGACCGGGAGCGGTATGAACGCAACCTGTACCGCTTTCCAAGGTGACGTGGTTACCAACAATAACCAACGAGGTGCGGTCGATAAAGGGATGAGCGCACTTAATATACTCAAGTTCAGCACCGCGAACAGTACCGAGAAGCTCAAACTCCTCGATTTTGGCGGCCTTGAAGGAATTAGCGGCAAGTTCGGTTGCCATTACATAATATTCACCGTTTGCCTTGTATACACCGTAGTCATAATCAGGACCTACGCAGATTGCAAGGTTAGCAGGCAAGGTCCAGGTTGTGGTGGTCCAGATAACGAAATAGGTCTTGGAAAGCTCTGCACCCAAGTTGGTCAAAACGCCCTTATCATCGGTAACGTTGAACTTGACGTAGATAGAATGACACGGATCCTCGGCGTACTCGATCTCAGCCTCAGCCAAGGCGGTCTGACACTCAGGGCACCAATAAACGGGTTTAAGTCCTTTGTAGATATAGCCCTTTTCGGCCATTTTGCCGAAAATCTCGACCTGCTTTGCAACGTATGCGGGCTTCAAGGTGATATACGGATCGGCCCAGTTGCCCAAAATACCGAGACGCTCGAACTGCTTTCTCTGGTCATCAACAAAGCCGAGAGCAAAATCACGGCAGATCTTACGAAGCTCCAAAGCCGAAACCTGTGCATTAGAACCAACGCCCACCTTTTTACGGGCTTTAAGCTCGGTCGGCAGACCGTGTGTATCATAACCGGGCACGTAGGGTGCACGGAAACCTGTCATATTCTTATAGCGGAGAACAAAGTCCTTCAAAGACTTGTTCAACGCGGTACCCATGTGGATAACACCGTTAGCATACGGAGGGCCGTCGTGCAAAATATACGAAGGCTTGTCGGCGTTTTTCTTCATCAACTCGCCGTAAATATCATTATCCTGCCACTCCTTCAAGGCTTCGGGCTCACGGGTAGGCAAACCTGCTCGCATCGGAAATTCAGTTTCGGGCAGATTAAGTGTCTTGTTGTAATCCATTGTTAAATCTCCAATCTATGTTCCAAAGAAACGTTTATATTAGCCGCAAAAAATATTTCCTTTTTAACGGCACATTCTCACGGCACAAAAATGCACCGTGAGAAGCTTTTTACTTTTTAAATTATTTTTTCTTACGACGGAAGAAGAGTCTGGGTTCATCGTCCTCATCGTCGTCATCGTCATCATCAAATGCAAAACCGATGTGGCCCTTAGGCTTTTGAGGCTGATCATCGTTCGATGCGGAAACTGCGAAAGGAATGTCTTCCTCCTCTTCCTCATCAGCCTTTTCTTCGACGACCTCTTTTGTATCGTCTTCGGCGGTAACCTCTACGGTAGTATCGGCGCCGAATGCCAACTGAGTATCGTCCTCGGTTTCTTCAGCCTTTTCCTCAACTTCAGGCTCCTTGACCTCGGTTACTTCCTCTGCTTCAAACTCCGAAATAACCTCTGCCTTTTCCTCTGCTTCAGTAACTTGAGGTTCTGCAATAACTTCGGGTTCCTCGACTTTGACTTCTTCTGCGGCGGCAGCGGCGGCTGCCTCCTGCTCCTTTTTAAGGCGCTCGTCAACGGCGGCCTTCAAAAGCTGCTCGGGATTGCTGAAATCAACGGCGAGGACCGTCTTGGAGCGCTCCATATTAAACGGAATCTCACCCGGCAACTGATTGATAAGCTCAACCAACGCACTGCACTGTGCGGCGGCCTTCTTTCTGAAATCGGAAACCTCGATCTTCAAACGGTCGTAAAGCTTCTGTTCAAGTTCAACGCTTTCCTTAGCCTCGACAACGATTCTCTCGGCATCGGCAACGGCGGCGGCAATGATCTTAGCGGCCTCTATTTCG
Source organism: Clostridia bacterium (assembly GCA_017629275.1). Taxonomy (GTDB): domain Bacteria; phylum Bacillota; class Clostridia; order Oscillospirales; family Acutalibacteraceae; genus UMGS172. Next base: position 43,368 of record JAGBXM010000060.1, on the reverse strand, counting down.
GCAGTCTCGCCCAACATAACTGCCCTTTTTTCTGCATCGGCAATGATCTCACGCGCCTTGACGTCGGCCTCGGTCAGTTTAAGATTGGCCTCAGCAATAATACCCTCTGCGGTCTGCTTTGCATCCTCGGTAACCTGGTCGGCAACGCGCTGTGCATTAACCAGAACGCTCTGAATACTTGCGGTCGACAATGCAGCCTCGGGAGCATTTTTACTGACCTCCTGCAATTTGCGTTCGGCGTCGTTCTTCTGTTTCAAGAGAATCTCGATCTGCGAAGCTACCTCTTCAAGGAACAACTCAACGTCGCTCTGCTTGTATCCGCCCATTGTGGACTTCTGAAACTCCATATCACGGATCTGATCAGGTGTTTTCATAATATTTCCTCCGATTTCACACTTGATAAAATGCAAATTAATTATATTTTCTGTACTCTATGACAGTTCTGCCCTTTTTGGTCTGACGGCCGACGCCGTCAATAATAAATTTACCCACGCGCCTTACGGTGATAACATCGTCACCTTTAACCGTTGCGGTCACCTTTAAGCTTTGAATGGAATTAACCGAAACAAGACCGCTTTCGATAAGCTCAGCCGCTTTATTGCGTGAGCAATTGGATATTTCAGCAACAACACAGTCAAGCCTCAACGAAGCCACGGTACCCCTTAATTCCTCAAATTCCGAATGAGACTCGGTATCTTTTGAATCGTCAACCGTTATCTCGACACCGCAAGGACCGATTTTATCCACATTGGCTATAATGTGCGGTACCACCGATTCGGTAACAAACACTATCGAATCGTTATCGCGGACGATAATATCACCGATGCAGTCACGCTCAACTCCCGTACCCATAAGCGCGCCCAAAATATCCCTGTGCTCCAACCGTCTTGAAGAGCCGCCGCGTCCCAAAACGCGGTCGGACGCTTCTGAGTTAGACCTGAGTGCCTTGTTGTGTATTTTAAGCTTCACTATCGGGAACATATCTTCATCGGGTTCACACCAATCGGGGAACACACCGAAAAAGACGCGTTCTGCACCGCTTGTGCCACCGAATATAAGTGTTTTACAACCGCTTAGAGTGTTGCCAAAAAGTCCCCGTTCGTCATAAAAGCCTTCAAAGAATCCGACGAACTTCGGAATGTTGCGATTCTGACAAATACTGACGGCATCGCGTATTCTGGCCTCAATTATCGCCCGTTCTTTAGGGTCGATCATTAAAAGCCGCTGCCCTCAAGTTCGTCAATAAGCAGTTCGCCCATAACGTCAACGTTCTTGGGAGTGATGATAAAGGTGCTGTTGGCAACCTTCTTAATTCTTCCGCCGTGAGCATAAGCGGCACCGCTCAAGAAGTCGAGAAGTCTGCGCTGAGTGTCACGGTTGGCGGCCTCGAGATTAAGAACAACGGTTCTGCCGTCTGCAAGATGGTCGGCGATTTGGGGAACGTCCTCAAATCTTTCGGGCTTTACCAATGCGACCTGCAACTGACTGTCGATTCTCACATTCTGCGAAGAACCCTTCGACTTTCTGTCGCTCGGGAACTGGGTGGTCTTTTCTCTTTCATAGGTTCTGCCGGTGGTCGACGAAGAGAAATAATCATTGCCCTGCGGCACCTCTTTTGCAGGTGCTTCAGACTTTACTTCCTCATCATAACCCTCATCATCGGCGGCGCTTACAAGATCCTTAATTTTGTCAAAAAAGCTCATTTTATTTTCTCCTTTGTTTTATGTTAATGTTGTTTTTAATAAAGTTATTTATTACCATAATCACGGCGGCCGAACAACGACGTTCCGATACGGACTATATTGGCACCATAACCTATCGCCTGCTCGTAGTCGTCCGACATTCCCATAGATAAATATACCATATCTACATTATCCACTTTTTTACCCTTAATGTCAATAAACAGTTTTTGCATTTTAGCAAAATATCGGGCACTTTCGTCACTATTTTCCGAAATCGGCGGAATAGTCATCAAGCCTTTGACCCTGACAAACGGTAATTTTGAAATTTCTTCGATTCTTTCGAGTATTTCGTCGTTCGAAAATCCCGACTTACTTTCCTCGTTTCCGATGTTGACCTCACACAGAATATCCATCACTTTGTTTCGCTTTTCTGCGAGTCGGTTGATCTCCTTGGCAAGCTTTAACGAATGTACCGACTGTATCATTTCGACCTCGTCGACTATATCCTTGACCTTATTGGTCTGAAGATGACCGATAAAATGTCGGTGAGCCGCACGGCTCAAATCGTCCTTTTTGGCCAAAAACTCCTGCACTCGGTTTTCACCGATGTAGTTTATTCCGCTTTCAATGGCGTGATTTATGACCTCTGCGGGCACCGTTTTGGTCGCGGCAAGCAATATTATATCATCGGCCTTTCGTCCGCTTTTTTCGGCGGCAACAGCAATTCTTTCTTTGATGTCGGAATAGTTTCGGTCAAACCATTCGCACCGCGTGACAATATCACTTGACAATTTTTCCATCATACAAATTCTTTCCTTTAACGATTATCTCATCATAGATACGCAACTGTGTGCGCTTCTCTTCGCCTTCGGGCAGTTCGGTGTTAATAATAGAATAGTTTTCGCCCGACCAGAGTACGTCGATCTGCACAAACTTGACCTGTGATGCCGTAAGCACGTAGACTCCGCGTTTGCCATCGCGGAAACGAATGGCGCGGTTATCGACCTTCAAGCCTTTATATTCTTCATACACGACGGTGAAGTCAACGCTTCTTATCTGTGCAAGTTCATTGTTCATATTGTTGCAGGTGAACACCACGACCGTTTCGTCACCAACCGACTGCTTGTTAATAAACTTAACGGTGGCCGAAAGTTCCGGAGTCGACTGCAAAGTGGTTTTCAACGTGACCTTATTGCCTGTTTTAAGCTTCAACGATTCGTCAAACGGCACCGTTGTCACGATATACCACTCATAGTCACTGACTATTTTGCATACCGAATTGCTCGGAATTTCCGACTGCTTGATTGCTTTGAACTGAGCCGCAGTAAGCTTTTCAAGCTCATCGACCTTAACCGAGCTTTCAAAACCGTCAACCGAATAGATAACGTAACCCGATTGCGGTGAAATTATCTGACGACCCGTTTGTTGCATCGAAGCCTTAAGCTGGTCGCGCTCGGCCTTCAAAGAAGTAATCAAAGCGTTAAAATTACTCGCCTGACCGGTAATTATCTGTTTTCGAGCCATACTTTCAAGCAGTATGTCATAATACTCGGTCGTACTGACTCTGCCGTTTTGAGTGCTGTCAACAATCTGGTATATGGACTCACGTATATTGTTGTTTACCGCAGAAAGATCGGTGGCGTTAAGATCATTGTATTCCTGAATTTTCTCTAAGGTCGCAATACGTTTATCAAGCTCGGCAACACGGATGCGGTTGTCGGCATCGACATTTGACGGATAGACCGTAGCTATCGAACCGCCTTTTGATACACGTCCGCCGTCGCTGACGTCATAGCTCAGAACACCCGTCGCCTCGCCTTGAATGACCGTTTCATTACGGACAACAAGACCCGTTGCATCATAACCAATATACGATTCATAAGGGTAGACCGTATCGGTGGTCAACGGATCAACAAGACCTGTATAGATCTGTGCAATAATGACAAGCACCACAAAGAATAAACCTACCCACTTCAAAAAGCGTAACGGCTTGTTTTCTTTTTCCACGATCGGTCACTCCTTTTCTCTCAAAATTTTAGTTTTCTTTTATAATACTTTCGGCAATTTCACCGACGTTGGGCGTTTCATCGGCATATATCCAATGAATGTTTTTGTTTCTGCGAAACCACGTCAACTGCCGTTTGGCATAACGGCGGGTCTCCATTTTCAATGATTCAACCGCTTCTTCGAGTGATACCCTGCCCTCGAAGAACGGGAAAAACTCTTTGTGCCCGATGGCCTGGACCGAGGTGATTCCGCGACTGTTCAAAAAAGCCGTTCTCGCCTCATTCAACACACCGTTTTCAAGCATAATGTCAACGCGACGGTTGATTCGGTCGTATAACAATTCACGATTTTTATAAGTAATACCTATCCACAAAACGTCATAGAGGCCACCCGAAAGCCTGGATTCTTTGTCCATCTCGGTTTTGGTCTTGCCGTGCAGTTCAAATATTTCAAGCGCACGTATGATGCGTTTGCGATCGTTCGGGTGGTATTTCGCCGCCGTTTCGGGGTCTATTTCACGCAATTTTTCGAGCATTGCCTGATATCCTATCTGCTCAGCTTCCTGCTCTAATTTTTGTCGGATCTCTGAACTGTCTTCCTCTGAAAACCTTGTACCCGACAGCAGTGAATCAATATAAAGCCCCGTGCCGCCGACCAGAATCGGCAACTTGCCCCGCGACAAAATATCATCTATCTCAAGTTGGGCAAGTTCAACGTACTTTGCCACCGAAAAGTTTGCCGACGGGTCACAAAACCCGACAAGATGATGCGGTACGCTTTGGGTCTCTTCCTTAGTCGGGGCGGCCGATGCGATGGGCATATTATTATAAACCTGCATCGAATCGCACGAAACGACCTCACCGTTAAAGCGTTTTGCAAGGTATACCCCGAGCGAGGTCTTACCCGACGCGGTCGGGCCGACTACGGCAATAACCTTGGGTTTCTTACTGTATTCTGCCAAACTGCTTTTCGATCTCCCTTTTCTTAAGTTCAATAGCGACGGGACGGCCGTGCGGACAGTACATAATATCCTTGGACGACAGTACCGTTTCGGCCAAAACTTTGAGTTCCTTAGCCGAAGAAAGATTACCTGCTTTAACCGCCGAGCGACAGGCAACCGTCTCAAATATTCTTTCAAGCCGCTCGATTTGAACGGTATTCTTTTCGGCAAGACTTGCCGCGATTTCGGTTACCAGCGACTCAATATTTTCACCCGACAAGACCGACGGGATGGCGCGCACAAGCACTGTGCTGTCGCCGTAATCCTCGATTTCAAACCCTGCCTTCAAAAGCAGCTCGGCATTGTCGGTAATAAGTGCATACTCGTCTTTGCGTAAAACGATCTGTTGCGGTGCAAGTAACAACTGAGGTGTTGCTTCCTGCTCAGACTTCAGGCGATTGAAAATGATGCGTTCGTGAGCCGCGTGTTTATCAATAAGATAAAGCGTTTCGCCCTTTTGGACTATAACGTAGGTCGAGAAGGCTTCGCCGATGTATTCAACCGCAGGTTCAAGGTCTGTTTCCTCTGTTTTATGAACCTCAACAGCCTCAACCTTCTCCTCATTAACCTCGTTTACGGCAACCTCTGCATTTTTCACTTCAGGTTCGGTCGCTTTCACGGGTTCTGAAAAATTATCCTCAATAGCGTCCATAATTGAGACGGTAGAAGCCGTCTGAACTTGCTCGCCGTTTAACGGCTTATCCTCTGTCAATTCTTCTTTTTGAGGCTCACTGACCGTTTTTACCGTAAAAGTGTCGGCATTGGAAATATTGGAGGTATAACCCGATTTCATCGCACTTGAACCGAACGAAGTCGGGCGGTTCATCTGCTTTTCGGCCGCCGAAACCATTTTGGTATAGGTGGCGATCGGGTCGGACTTTTTCTTTTCTATCGTGGGCAACACCGTCTGACGGTATTCTTCAACCGTCATTCTCGTAGGTGCCGCCGATTTATTCAACTTCATTTCGGGGTGCTCGTCACCCTTGGCCAAAGCGTTTTTGATACTGAACATCACGCAGTCAAAAATGCGACGTTCATCCGAAAAACGAACCTCTGTCTTGGCAGGATGAACGTTGATATCGACCGCACCGTAAGGCACCGTCAGGTGCAAAACAGCGGCAGGATACCGACCCACCATAGCCATATTTTTATATGCGGCATCCAAAGCCGCGGCAACCGTGCCCGAACGGACGTAACGGCCGTTCAAAAACACAAACTGAGCATTCTTTTTGGGACGGCAGGCAGTCGGCTTGCAGGTGTAACCCCAAACCTTAATACCTCCCAATTCTCCCTCAACGGGAATAAGACTTCCTGCAAATTCACGTCCACACACCGCATAAATAGCCGACATCAGTTTGCCGTCACCGGAAGTGGTGAACACCTGCTTGCCGTCGCGGATAAAACGGAACGAAATTTCAGGATGCGACAATGCCACGTGATCAAGTATTGCCGCAACCGAATTTCCCTCGGCAACGTCCTTTTTCAAAAACTTCATTCTCGCAGGGGTGTTGAAGAACAGGTCACGTACGATAACGGTGGTGCCGTCGGGACAACCTGCATCATTAACGGTGACCTCAAACGAGCCTTCGGAAGAATAGGCAGTACCTATCTCACTGTCTTTGGTTTTGGTCAGCATATCGATTCTCGAAACCGATGAAATGGCCGCCAAAGCCTCACCGCGGAAGCCTAAAGTTGCGATACTGTCAAGGTCGGCCTCGGTGCTGACCTTGCTTGTTGCGTGGCGTTTGAAGGCGGTGGTAACGTCCTCACGGGCGATACCGCAGCCGTTGTCGGTCACGCGCATAAAGGTAACGCCGCCGTTTTTGATCTCGACCGTTATAAGAGTCGAGCCTGCGTCTATTGAGTTTTCAACAAGTTCCTTTATGACCGAGGACGGACGTTCAACGACCTCACCTGCGGCAATAAGCTCGGCAACCTGCTTGGGTAAAACGTTAATAACCGGCATTACGGCGACCTCCCTTCCAAATTTTTAAAACGAATTATTCGTCGAACAAAGCGACCAACATTTTCTCGAATATCTTTACCATCGGCTTTACGTTTTCCTTGTGCTCACGGTAGCCGAAAAGTGAGAATATACCAAACGATGAAATGAGCAAAAGCGGTATGTAAAGTGCAAGATGCACGGGGCTTCTCAGCTCAAATTTGAAGTATACGAGAAGCGATGCAACCAGTGGCACAATAAAGCATACGAGCGACAAAAAGTTGGTGTAAAGACTGATAAGGCGGTCGAAAACAAGCGCGTATTCAATTTTGGTGCCGCCGTCCTCGGTCTCACTGAGTTCAACCAACATACAGTAGTTTTCATAGACCTCGTTCTTGCCCTCAACAACACGGTATTCGATCTTGAAAACACCCGTATCGCGGTTTACACTGCCCGTCAGCTTACTGTTATCAGGGTCGCAAAGAGCCTCCTCAAAGGTATCCAGAACCTCCTCGTAAGGCAGGTCAAGAATAGCGTGCTTACGTTTTCCTATAATTTTGTATCTTGAACTTATGGTCATAGTTTTATGATCCTTTCAAAATTACTTTATCTCACGCGCTTTTTGAACAAAGCCGTTAAGCGCGGTCATACACTCAATGGGTGTTAAGGTATTAACGTCCAGAAGCCTTAGTTCTTCAAGCAACTGCTTGGCGCCGTGAAGCTCGAAGGTTATCTGCATATCGGCCTCATCACCCGTTACCTTCAACGGAGCCGCTCCGCCCTCCGACTCAAGTCCTTTAAGAACCTCTTTGGCGCGTTCGATAACGGCATTGGGAATGCCCGAAAGCTTGGCAACCTCGACACCGTAACTGTCGTCGGCACCGCCGCGGACGATACGTCTTAAGAAGGTTATATCGTCACCGCGTTTTTTAACGGCAATGTTGTAATTCTTGACACCGTCAAGCTGATCCTCCAAAGCGGTCAACTCGTGGTAATGAGTTGCGAACAAGGTCTTGGCGCCGATGCGTTTTTTATCGCACACAAACTCTAAAACCGCACGGGCAATCGACATACCGTCGTAGGTCGAGGTTCCGCGGCCGATCTCATCAAGTATCAAAATACTTTTCGAGGTGGCATTTTTAAGAATATGTGCGACCTCGCTCATTTCGACCATAAAGGTCGACTGACCCGAAGCCAGATCGTCCGATGCACCGACACGTGTAAAAATGGCATCGGTAATGGGAATCTCGGCCGATAGTGCGGGGACAAAAGCACCGATCTGTGCCATAAGCACAATAATGGCGACCTGACGCATATAGGTCGATTTACCTGCCATATTGGGACCCGTGATAATAGCGCAACGGTTGGCGCCGTTATCAAGCACCGTATCATTGGGGACAAACGGCGTCGAGCTCAAAAGTTCAACAACGGGATGACGTCCGTTGACAATGTTCAAAGCACCCGTTGAATTCAGGGTCGGACGGCAGTAATTGTTTCGTACCGCAACCTCGGCAAACGAGGCGATAACGTCAACAAGCGCCAAAGCATCGGCCGTCTTTTGAACCCTCGGCAGAGCATCGGCAACCTGACGGCGGATGCCGTCAAAAATCTGATACTCGAGCTGTGCGCCGTGTTCTCTGGCGCCCAGCACACGGGCCTCGATATTTTTAAGCTCATCGGTAATAAATCGCTCACAGTTGGTAAGCGTCTGTTTTCTTATGTAGTGGTCGGGCACCATATCCTTAAAGGAATTGGTAACCTCGATATAATAACCGAAAACCTTGTTATAGCGAACCTTAAGGGTCTTAATACCCGTCCTTTCGCGTTCGGCGGCTTCAATATTGGAAATAATCTCCTTACCGCCCGTAAGGTCACTTCTTAAAAGATCGACCTCCGAATTGTAGCCCTCGCGGATGATACCGCCCTCACGTACCGAGAACGGTGGCTCGTCGACAATGGCCTTGTCGATAAGTTGGCACAAGTCCTCCAACAGGTCGATATCCTCGTTGGCACCCGTCAGAATTCTTGAACGGCAACCCGACAAAAGCATTTTTATAGCAGGAAGCTTTGCCATCGTAAAGCAAAGAGATCTCAATTCCCTGCCGCCCGCCGTACCGTAAACGATACGGGTCATAAGCCGTTCAATATCGTGAACGTCGGACAGAAGTTCTCTTATCTCACCCGACGTAACGGTATTACCGACCAGCTCGTCAACACCGTTATAACGTGTTTCAAGTGCCATTCGGTCCATAAGCGGTTGGGTTATCCACTTTCTGATAAGTCGCTTACCCATCGCCGTTTTGGTTTTATCAAGCACCCACAAAAGCGAACCTCGTTTTTCCTTGTTGCGCATGGTCTCGCAAAGCTCGAGATTTCGCATTGCGGTAACGTCAACGCGCATATACTGATTATCGGCATAAACGTTGACCTCGGAAATACGTTCCATACCGCTCATCTGTGTTTTTTCGAGATAGTCGAGCGAAGCACCCAAAGCCGACAGTGACAAGCTGCCCTGTGTCAAACCTTTTTCAGCAACCGACTTTATATTGAAGTGGCGAAGCACCGCCGCCTCAGCAATACCCTCATCAAACCGCTCGGGGTCGATCATGGTAACGCAACACATAAGACGGTCCTGCAAAAACCTTGCGATCTCTTTTTTATCGACTATCTCCTTTACGGTAATAAGCTCTTTGGGATTAAATCTTCCCAGTTCGCCGATAACACGTTGCGAAGCATCGGTACCCGTAATTTCGGTAACGCTGACCGCACCCGTCGAAGCGTCAACAAAGCAAAGTCCGAAGTCCTTACCCTTAAAGGTCAACGCCGCAAGATAGTTATTGCGCGACTCGTCGAGCATACTGTCCTCTAAAACGGTACCGGGAGTGACCACTCGGACAATATCACGGCGGACGAGACCTTTAGCCGTCTGGGGGTCCTCGGTCTGCTCACAAATAGCAACACGGTAGCCCTTTTCGATAAGCCTTGCGATATAGCCTTCACAACTGTGATAAGGCACGCCGCACATCGGCGCCCTTTCCTCGAGACCGCATTCCTTACCGGTCAGAACGATCTCAAGTTCACGCGAAGCGGTAACGGCATCCTCAAAGAACAACTCGTAAAAGTCACCCACTCTGAAAAACAGAAGGCAGTCTTTGTTATTCTCTTTTATTTCAAGATACTGGCGCATCATAGGCGACAGTTCAGCCATTGGTTTTCACCTCGATAAATTTCTTTTATCTCAAATCGAAACTATGATCTGACAGTTAGTGGCAACCGCCGCAGGTAGCACAGCTTCCGGTGCAACCGCTTGCGGGCTCACAGGTGGCAGGATCTTCACCCTCGATAGAAAGATCAATAATGCCGTTGACCCTCTGCATAACAGCATCAAAATCGGCTTTTGCCTTATTGAACTCCATCATAGTATCGTTGCACATAATCTTGCCGTAAAGCTGACGGATCTGCACATTGAATTCCTTGATTTTTTCACCGTCGCGCTCCGACTCTTCCTTCTGAAATTCGTTGTCGACCTGCATACGGGCCAGATTGAACTCACCGACTAATTTTTGAAGTTCAGGGTCCTCGTCGTTGGCCTTACGTGCCTCAATATACTTTTTATATCTTTCGTCCTGCTGTAAAACAGCGCCTAAATTTCTTGCAGCTTCAATGATGTCCATTTTTATTACTCCTTTGGTTTAAACTCAAAAAATTAAATAATCTCGCCGTGAAGCACACCGTCAAACGACGTGATTTCGGCATTAACAAATTCGCCTAACATTTCTTTGTTACCGTTGACCCTTACAACCAGATTTTCGGATGAACGGCCAACCAAAACGTCACCGTCAATTTCCTCAATCAAAAGACGGACCTTGCGACCGATGACCTCGGCATTAAGTTCTCTCGATATTTCCTCCTGAACGCGAAGCATTTCGGCAAAACGTCGGCTTTTATCGGCGCTTGACTCATTATCCTCCATCTTTTCGGCAGGCGTACCGGGACGCGGTGAAAATATAAAGGTAAACAACGAATAATAGCGCACCTTTTTAATCAACTCAAGCGTCTTTTGAAAGTCTTCCTCGGTTTCACCGGGGAAGCCCACGATGATATCGCTTGTAAGTTGAATTTCGGGCATAAGTTCCTTAGCGCGGTCGACCAGCTTCATATAGCCTTCAGCGGTATAACGTCGGTTCATACGGTCTAAAATTCGGTCGCTTCCGCACTGAACGGGCAGGTGCAGGTGCTTTTCAACCTTTTCGCACTCAGCCATTGCCACCAACAGCTCATCCGAACAGTCTTTCGGGTGTGAGGTCATAAACCTTATACGAAAATCGCCCTCAATGGCATTTATCCTGCGCAGCAGTTCGGCAAAGGTCATCTTGTGTTGGGTCGTCTTACCGTAAGAATTAACATTCTGACCGAGCAACATTATCTCCTTGGCGCCGCCCTTGATTATTTCCTCGGCCTCGGCAATAACGGCCTCGGGTTCACGCGAACACTCACGTCCTCTGACGTAGGGCACGATACAATAGGTACAGAAATTGTTGCAACCCTGCATTATGGGTAACCACGCTTTAAAGGTGCCGTCACGGTGAACAGGGATACCCTCAAAAATACCTGTATCGGGTTCAGGATTTTCAAACACCCTTTTGCCCGTCGTCATTTTGCGATAAACAAATTCGGGAAAACGGTGTCTGACACCCGTACCGAACAAAATATCAACGTAAGGATAACTCTTTTTGATTTTTTCCGAAACTTCAGGTTGCTGTGCCATACAACCGCACATACATATAAGCATTCCGGGTCGGGCGCGTTTGTTGGCCTTTAAAATCCCGACGTTGCCGAACACCCTTGACTCGGCGTGTTCACGCACGGCGCAGGTATTGTAAAGCACCAGATCGGCCTTGGACAGATCCTCGGTAAACCCGTAACCCATCATTTCAAGATAACCCTTCAAATGCTCGGTATCGCTGACGTTCTGTTGACATCCGTAGGTGTGAACAAAGGCCAACGGCTTATATGTGTATTTTGCCAAATTAAGTTCTCTGACACGCTCGGCAAAGCCGAACTGCGTCGCTAATTCCTGCTCTTTTTCAGCGCTTTGAAAGTTGTGATTCAAACTAAAAATCTCCTAAAAGGTATACTTGTCCATATTCTATAAGATTATACTATAAAACAACTTCCATTTCAAGTAGAAACGCTCAAATAGTTTGGCCAATTTATAAAATAAATATATTAACGTTATCAAAATGTTTACAATTATAATATTGAAAAATTCGACACAAAGTGATATTATATTTCTAATTGATTTTATCAAGTGAGGTATTTTATGAGTAGTTCAAAAAACGAACCCATACTTAAAGACCAACTCCTGACCTTTATCAAAAAGCAGTTGATAACCGTCCTTAAATATGCAGGTCTCTATTCAATAGCCCTGATTTATTGGGAACTGTTGTTAAGAACGCAAACAGGATTTGATGATTTTTCGCTTTATTTCCTTTTGTTCTTACCTGCCGAATCGTTGTTTTTGGCAACGCTTACGGGATGGCTCAAGCCTAAGTTTAACCGTTGGCTCACCCCCGCCGTTATGCTTTTGCCGTTTGCCTTTTACGTCAGTCAGCTTATCTATTTCAGAATATTCGGCTCGATGTTCTCGGTTTCGATGATGGGACTCGGCGCCGATGCCGTCGGCAACTTTGGTTGGGCATTGTGGTCAACCGTCAAAGAATCGATCGGTTGGATTATTCTCTGCCTTTTGCCCGTCGCGGCCGCCGTATTGCTGTCTTTTTTAGCACCCAAAGGCTTCTACAAAAGATTTAAACCTATTTCCCATTTAGGCTCTTTTATATTAACGGTTGTCACGTGGTTTTTGGCAGTCTTACTGCTCTTGCCGTTCGGCACGGGTGATGCTTCGCCTTATGCGGCTTATTCCTCGGCCTATGTCGATACCGACACCGCCGCCGACCGTCTCGGTGTTATGACCAACACCTTGGTTGAACTGCGCTACGTTATTTTCGGTGCCGAAGCCGATGCTGACGATACCCTTACCAACCCCGACGTTCAACCTCCCGTACTTGACACCGAGGTCGATACCGAACCCGAGATTGATACCTCCCCCAACGTTTTAAACGGTGTTGACTTCAACGCCTTGAAGGAATCGACCACCGACAAAGGCAAGCAGGAACTCTGCGATTACTTTAACAGCGTTACCGCCACCAATAAAAATGCTTACACAGGTATTTTGAAGGATTATAACCTTATTTATATATGCGCCGAATCCTTCTCGAAATATGCCATTGACCCCGTGGTCACCCCAACCCTTTTCAGAATGAGCTGCGGCGGTATAGTTCTGAATAATTACTATAACTCGTTCAAGAATACGACCACCAACGGTGAATTTATATTTATGACGGGTCTCTGGCCCGACGTTTCACGTAAAGCCGACTCAGGCACCACCGTCGGCAGCTTCGCACAGTCGGTCAACAAGGACATTCCCTTTGCTTTGGGTAATATGTTCGAAAGCAACGGCATCAAATCGTACGCTTACCATAACTACCGCGGCTATTATTATTCGAGAAATAAAACACACCCAAACCTCGGTTATACCACCACAAGGTTTATGGGCGGTCAAAACGGAATGACCTTCACCTCGTCGTGGCCTTCTTCCGACCTTGAAATGATGGAGCAGTCGATCGACGACTTCATCAACGACGAACAGTTCCATACATATTATATGACCTTCTCGGGTCACGGACCTTATTCGACCGCCAACCCGATCGCCGTCAAGAATATTGAAAAGGTACGCGAACTGCTCGGTGACCGTAAGCTTACCAAAAACGCCGAATATTACCTTGCCGCCAACTACGAGTTGGAACTTGCAATGGAATATCTCTTCAAGCGCCTTGAAGAGGCAGGTAAGCTTCAGAATACCCTCATCGTTCTGACGGGTGACCATTATCCTTATTACCTCAACGACGACGCTTTGGAGTCACTTGCAGGCGGTGAGGTCGAAGAAAATTTCGACAAATTCCACTCCTCTTGCATTATGTGGTGCGGCGGTCTCCCCACCACCAAGGTCGATACCTACTGCAGTAACGTCGATATCCTTCCCACCGTTCTGAACCTTTTCGGAATGGAATATGATTCGAGACTTTTGCCGGGTGTTGACATTTTCTCGACCAACACCACCCACATGGCAACGCTTTACAACAAAAGCTTCATAACCGAATACGTCCGTTACAACTCGCAGGACGGCAAAGCAGAATGGACTGCGGCTGCCGCAAAGCTTTCCGACGAGCAGAAACAGCAGTACCTCGATTATTGCATCGCGGTAACTAAATCCAAATACACCGTATCGTTAAAACTGATGGAAGAAAACTTCTATAAATTCGTCACCGACAGTCTCGCAGTTGACGGACAGTAACCCGAAATTAAAACGAAAAAAATAAACCCGTTAGGGAGTTGCGATTAGGGACGAAATCGGTTTTGGAACCGAAAAAGATAAATTTTTGATGGAATAAAAGGCAAAAGGGCGAGGTAACGCTGTCGCGTACCTCGCCCTTTTAACACATTAGTCCGCAAAAAGTTGCTTTTTCAGGCGGTTTATCCCTAACCGCAACTCCCTTTGGTGAAAGCCTGTTGCTTCTAACGGAAAATTAAAAAGAGGATTGAACTAAGCCCAACTGTTTTGTAACACAAAAGCGAAACTTGCAAAAAATAGCAAAAAAAATTATTCTTCTGCCGTAAAAAAAAGCGCCACAGACTCATTTTTGAATCTGTGGTGCTTTCCTTTTCCTTTGTTTTAGTGAAGTATTTTGCTGAAAGCAAAATGTGAAGTTATGGCTTTCGCCATAATGAAGTTTTGCCACTGCAAAGTGAAGTTAAGTTTGCCCACTACACCGATAGGTGTAACTTCACTACAAAGTAACTTCACTGCCATCGGCAACTTCACTTGCCCGTAAGGGCAAACTTAGTTTTAACGTGATTTGTCCGTTAAGGACATCACGTTAATCACCAACGGGTTTACTATTTAATTCGGATTATCTTCTGCCTCTGAAGCCGGGGCGTCCGCCGTCGCGTCTGGGGCGGCGCTCGCCTTCGTCTGCATCTTCCTCAACGGTCATACCGTCAAGTTCAACGAGAGCATCACGGCGGGAGAGGTTGATTCTGTCTCGGTCATCAATCTCGGTAACCTTGACCTTGATGATGTCGCCAACGGTAACAACGTCTTCAACCTTGCCTACGCGCTTAACGTCAAGTTTGCTGATGTGAACAAGTCCTTCAACACCGGGAGCGATCTCAACGAATGCACCGAACTCCATAAGTCTGGTAACGGTACCCTGATAGAAAGCACCAACCTCGGGACCCTTGGCAATGATGTCGATAACGTCCATAACTGCCTGACCCTTTTCGGTGTCGAGGGTAGAGATGAATACGCGACCATCTTCTTCGATGTTGATTACGCACTCAAAGAGTTCCTGCAACTTCTGGATAACCTTACCCTGCTTACCGATAACGTCACCGATCTTCTCGGGGTTAATGGTCATAGTGAGCATCTTGGGAGCATACTTCGAAAGCTCGGCTCTGGGCTCTGCAATGCAGGGGAGCATAATTTCATCAAGAATGTGAAGTCTTGCATCGTGGGTCTTCTGGAATGCTTCCTTGATGATTTCGGGAGTAAGACCGTGAACCTTAAGGTCCATCTGAATAGCGGTGATACCCTTCTTGGTACCTGCTACCTTAAAGTCCATATCGCCGTAGAAGTCTTCAAGGCCCTGAATGTCGACCATGGTCATAAAGTCGCCCTTAACACCGTCGTCACCTGTGATAAGTCCGCAGGAGATACCGGCAACGGGAGCCTTAATGGGAACACCTGCAGCCATAAGCGACAAGGTAGAACCACAGATGGAACCCTGCGAGGTAGAACCGTTGGAAGACAAAACTTCGGAAACTACACGAATGGTGTAGGGGAACTCGTCAACAGAAGGAATAACGGGCAACAATGCACGTTCTGCCAAAGCGCCGTGACCGATCTCACGACGGCCGGGGCCTCTGGACGGCTTGGTCTCACCGACAGAGTAAGACGGGAAGTTGTAGTGATGGATGTATCTCTTCTCGACCTCTTCATCAAGACCGTCAAGCTTCTGTGCCTCGGAAACGGGAGCCAAAGTGGTGACCGACAAAACCTGAGTCTGACCACGGGTAAACATACCCGAGCCGTGTACTCTGGGGAGAAGGTCGACCTTAGCGTTCAAGGGACGGATATCGTCGATACCGCGGCCGTCAACACGCTTGTGCTCGTCCTTAAGCCAGGCTCGTACAACGTGCTTCTGAACGAGATACATAATCTCGTCAAGTTTAGCCTCACAGCCTTCAAAACGCTCGTCAAACTTCTCGTGAACAGCGTCATAGATAGGCAACAAAGCGGCATCGCGGACGTTCTTATCGTCGGTATCAAGTGCCTTCTTAACGTCCTCAATGCAGAATTCCTCGATCTCGGCCATAATTGCAGGATCGGGATCGTTGGAGATGAAATCAAATTTGGGTTTGCCGATCTCTGCGACAATACCGTTGATAAACTTAACAACTTCCTTGTTGACCTCGTGAGCGGTCATAATGGCGTCGAACATAAGGTCATCGGGAATTTCGTTACCGCCCGCTTCGATCATAGCGACAAGCTCGCCGGTAGAAGCAACGGTTACGTCCATTTCGCTCTTGGCTCTCTGCTCAAGAGTGGGGTTGATAACGATTTCGCCGTCAACCAAGCCAACCTTAACACCGCTGACAGGGCCATCCCAAGGAATGTCCGAAATAGCGATAGCGGCAGAAACACCGATCATAGCGGTAACTTCGGGACTGCAGTCGGGGTCAACCGACATAACGGTAGCAACAACCGAGCAATCGTTTCTCATATCCTTGGGGAACAAAGGACGGATGGGACGGTCAATGCAACGACCGGTCAAGATTGCCTTCTCAGAAGGTCTCGACTCGCGGCGCTGGAAAGAACCGGGAATACGTCCTACAGAATACATCTTCTCTTCATAGTCGACCGACAAGGGGAAGAAATCAACACCTTCACGGGGCTTGGCAGATGCGGTAACGTTACACAAAACTGCGGTGTCACCGTAGGTTGCCATGATGGATGCATTGGAAAGACCGCACATCATACCGGTCTCAAGTTTCAAAGGACGACCTGCAAGAGTGGTTTCATAAACCTTGTGGTTGTTAAACTCTAACTTTTTGATCTGACTCATTTTTTACACCTTCCATAAAATTTTTTTATATCTTCACGGGGGTGCGTAATTTAGCAATAGATCCAACGTCCGAAAAAAATTCAGCCACTCGATCAACTGCTAAAAACAGCACACACCCCGTAAATACCAATGAAATCGTTTTAAAAAATTACTTTTTAAAAAGTAAATCAAGCCGACCGAAATAACATCGGTCGGCTCATTTTTGAAATTACTTACGCAAGCCGAGACGGGCTACGATAGAACGGTATCTCTCGATATCCTTCTTCTGAAGGTATGTGAGAAGGTTACGTCTGTGACCAACCATCTTCAAAAGGCCGCGACGCGAATGATGGTCGTGAGTGTTGGCCTTGAGATGCGCGGTGAGCTCGTTGATGCGATGGGTCAGAACTGCGATCTGAACCTCCGGAGAACCGGTGTCGCCTTCATGAGTTGCGTACTCAGCCATGATCTGGCTCTTTACTTCCTTAGTAAGCATGTGTCTTTCACCCTTTCATAATATTTCGCCGTGAACCGAGCAAACGGTGGTGAACGTCCCTTTTGGGCTTACTCCGTAAACTCAGAAAACGGTAATCTCGCATCGGCTCATACCGACGCTCGAAGATTATACCACAAACTTTTCGGTTTGTAAAGTGTTTTTTGAAACTTTTTAAAAAGTTATGCACTTTGCGGGACAAGCATCAACACAAGCGCCGCAGGCGGTACATTTGGCAGGGTCGATACGTGCGAGGTTATTTTCAACCACAACGGCCTCAGAGGGACATACCTTGGCGCACTTACCGCAACCGATACAGGCGACCTCACAAACCTTACGTGCAACAGCGCCCTTGTCCTTATTGGAACAGACCACCTTGGCATACTTCTTTTTCTCAGGCATCATTTCGATAATGGATTTGGGGCATACCTTAGCACAAGCGGTACAGGCGGTACACTTATCCTTATCGACCGTTGCCTTACCGTTGACGACCTTAATAGCGCCGTACTGACAAGCCTTTTCACAGTCACCGAAGCCCAAGCAGCCGAAGCTGCAGCTCAAGGTTCCGCCATACATCATATTGGCGGCCTTACAGGTCGAAACTCCCGTATAGAACATTTTGTTACCTACGTGGTCGCAGGTACCGTTACACTTAACGGTAGCAACCATGGGTTCGGCCATTTCAACCGAAACGCCCAATATCTCACCGAGTTTTTCGTTCATCTCGGCACCGCCGGGAGCACAAGCACCGGGCTTTGCTTCACCCTTGGCCAACGCTTCGGCATAGCCGTCACAACCCGAAAAACCACAGGCGCCGCAGTTAGCACCCGGCAATTCGGCACGCAAAGCCTCAACCTTTTCGTCGGTCTTGACCGCCATCAGCACCGAAGCCAACGACAGACCCAAACCTGCAATAAGACCGATGCCTGCAACAACAATAATTGCAAGTAAAATTACATTCATCACTGTTCCCCCTTACTTTACAAGTCCGGCAAAGCCGAGGAACGAGAGTGATACGATAGCCGCCGCGACGAGCGTTATGGGCAGACCTTTGAGAGACTCGGGGATGTTGCTGGTCTCAAGTCGGGTTCTGACACCCGAGAAGATAAACATTGCCAACATAAAGCCCAAACCTGCACCCAACGCATTAAACAAAGCATATGCATAGTTTCCTTCTATACGGCTGTTGGTGAAGTTGAGCAGCGTAATACCCAAAACTGCACAGTTGGTGGTAATAAGCGGCAGATACACACCCAAAGCGGTATAAAGCGGCGGAATATACTTTTTAAGCACGATCTCAAGCAACTGAACCAACGCGGCGATTATAAGAATAAACACGATGGTCTGCAGATAACTCAAGCCGTAGGGATCGAGCAGATAAACCTGAATCGGGAAGGTTACGGCCGTTGCGAGCAGCATAACGAGTGTTACTGCGATACCCATACTGACAGCGGTGTTGGTCTTTTTGGAAACGCCCAAAAAAGGACAGATACCCAAAAACTTCGACAAAACCATATTCTCGGTCAGAATACCTGCCAAGACAATAGTGATGATCTGTGCCATTACTGCTCACCTCCGTCCTTTTTATCTTCATTGACCTCAGGCTCATTTTCTTGCTCGGTATGAGTAATATTCTGAGCCTCAGGTTCTTTTTCGGTCACTTCTTCTTTAGGTGCCGTGCCGTCAGAATCGGCAGGCAACACATCGGTGTCGGGAGCGTCTTCAGATTTCTCAAATGACTCATCGGTCGTATCGGCCCTTTCAACCACTTCGGCCTCGGTACGCACCTCAACGTCGGAAATTCCGTCACCGCTTACTGCGGTGGTCTCGTCAGGAGTATTGAACTCCTCACCCTGTTCCTTCGCAATATCGGCATTGGTTACAATTCCCTCATCGGCAGGAGCGGCAGTATCCACGTCGGAATCTGCACAAGCGTCACAGCCGCCGCAGGCATTACAGTTGCCGCAACCCATATTCTTGACCGGCTTCTTGCCCATTCTGACCGCTAATTTGTTAGAAAGAGCAACCAGCATACCGAATACAAAGAATCCGCCGGGAGGCAGAATGAATACGAGCATAGGCTCGATAGCGCCTTGAGTTACGGACAGACCGAACACGGTACCTGCACCGATAAGCTCACGTATCATACCCATCAGCGTCAATGCGGCGGTAAAGCCGATACCCATACCGACTGCATCAAGAATCGACGGTAAAACCGCATTTTTGGAAGCAAACATTTCGGCTCTCGCCAAAATGATGCAGTTAACAACTATCAAGGGAAGGAAAATACCGAGAGCCTTGTCAATGCTCGGCAAAAATGCCTTGACAAGCATCTGGATAATGGTAACGAAGGCCGCGATAATGGTAATATATGCAGGGATTCGCACCTTATCGGGAATAACCTTTCTCAAAAGTGAGATAGCAACGTTGGAACCGATAAGAACAAGCGTTGCGGCGACACCCATACCGATACCGTTGGACGCGGCGGTGGTAACCGCCAAAGTGGGACAGGTGCCCAACACAAGGCGAAGTACGGGATTTTCTTTAATGATGCCCTTAGTGAGGACGGATAATTTACTATTTTCAGCCATTTTTTCCACCCTCCATCACTTTTTTATAAAGCTCGTGTGCAAAGTTCACACATTCGGTAACCGCTTTTGACGAAATGGTCGCACCCGTAACAGCGTTTATCTGCTGTTTGACCTGAAGCGGAGGCACCGTTCCTTTGAACTGCTTAACCCAGCTTTCCTTGGTAACGTTCTGACCGAGTCCGGGAGTCTCGTCGTTGGCCTCAAGCACCTTCGCGGCAATAATCTTGCCGTCGGTCCCGAAACCGACCATCACCTTAATAACACCGCCGTAGCCTTTACCCTCAACGGTAAAAACGTGTCCTAAAGTCTCGTCGCCCGATTTGGCAACGTAATAAACGTAGTCACTGTCATCAAGCTTGACGGTGCCCTGTTCAAACTTTTCGGCCTTTATCATTTGGTTCATTGCGGTCTGCTCCGCCTTTTTGGATGCGGCGGCAATGCGGTCGGCGGTCAACTCATTGGTCAGAGCCAACGCACCCGTAGCAATAGCACAAATGAGCGTCAGAATTATTGTTGTAACAATTATCGTCTTAAAATTTTTCATTTCTTTGCGGCCTCCCATCCAAACGGCTTGGGAACCGTTATCTTATTGATATAAGGAACCAAGAGGTTCATCAAAAGAATCGCGTAAGACACGCCTTCGGGCATATATCCGAACTTGCGGATAAGCGAAGTGAGCAATCCGCAACCGATACCGAATATAAGCTTACCCTTCCAATTTATGGGACTTGTTACGTAGTCGGTCGCCATAAATACGGCACCGAACAAAAGTCCGCCCGACAAGACCATATAAAGGGGATCCTGTCCGAAAACAAAAGACATAACAGCAACAGTACCGACCATCGCAAACGGAGTAACGGGTGAAATAACACGACGTGCAAAGAGATACAATGCACCGAGAATAATCAACAGCGAGAAGGTCTCACCGATACTGCCGGGAACGACACCCATAAAGAGCTGACGGTAAGAATAAGCACCGCTCGACAGTGCGGCATCGCTCAAAGGCGTAGCAATGGCGGTAACGTCGGTAGCCGAGGTCTCCAACTTGGCGGCACCCAAAGGCGCTACCCAGGTCGTCATAGCCGACGGGAATGAAACCAACAAAACGATTCTGGCCGTGATGGCGGGGTTGGCAAAGTTATGTCCCAGGCCGCCAAACATCATTTTGACGACGGCAATCGCTACAACACTGCCGATTATTGCCATCCACCACTTCGTGGCAGGTGACAGATTCATTGCCAATATAAGTCCGGTTACTGCGGCAGAGCAGTCACCTATCGAATTGGCGCGTTTCATTATTTTACAACATACGTACTCGGTCAGAACAGCCGATACAACGCATATCGCCGTGAGCATTGCCGCCTTCCAACCGAAGAGAATACAACCCGCAACGGCAATCGGCGCAAGAGCGATAATGACGTCGACCATTATGCTTCGGGAAGTGTCCTCATGTTGAATGTGCGGTGAATGTGATACCATTAATTTCTCCATTAAAGACCCCTCCTTACTTCAGATTTTTGACCTCTGCCTTGGCCATTCGCATAACCTGGGTCAAATGGCGCTTGGCAGGACAAACGAAAGAACAGCTTCCGCATTCCATACAGTATTCAACGTACAAAGCCTTTACAGCCTCGATATTGCCGATACGCAACTGCGACTCGATCTCAAGCGGTTGCAGATTCATCGGGCAGGCCTTGGCACAGCGTCCGCAACGGATACACGGACTCTCCACCCTCTTCTCGGCCTGCTTACGGTCGAGCGCAAGAATGGCGTTATTCTGCTTCAAAATCGGCATATTAACGTCAATAACGGCATTGCCCATCATCGGACCGCCGTAAAGAATTTTTCTCGCAGGTGCCTTATAACCGCCGCAGAACTCAATAACGTCGGCAATCGACGTTCCGATGGGAACAACAACGTTTTTAGGCTCACGGATGGCACCGCCGTCAACCGTAACGGTTCTGGCAACCAAAGGCATACCCGTTTTGATATATTTGTTAAGAACCGAAATACTCGTAATGTTCATAACGAGGCAACCGACATCCGAAGGCAGTTTGCCGAGCGGCAATTTACGGCCCGTAGTGGTGTAAATGATAACCTTTTCTGCGCCCTGCGGATAGCGTGATTTCAAACGCATAAGCTGAATGGTGTTATCAACGTCGCGCTCGTCGGAAGCGATCTTATAAAGTGCCTGAGTCTTTTCGTCATCGGTAACGTCGAGCGACATTTTGTCACCCAGAACGTTCTCGATAACCGAATGCATCATACTGATCGACTTCGGCTTGTTATTCTCAACGGCAATAATTGCATTCTTTATTCCGAGAAGCTTCTTTAAAAACAAAATACCTTCAAGAATATTTTCGGTATTTTCTACGCTTTCGCGATAATCCGAAGTGATAAACGGCTCACACTCGGCACCGTTAACAATAAGCGTGTCAATAGGCTTTTCGGGATTCATGGTAAGCTTTACGTGCGACGGGAAGCCTGCACCGCCTAATCCCACCAATCCTGAGTCCCTTGTCGCCTTGACAAGATCTTCAGCCGTTTCAACAACGGGAGGCTTGATATCGGGGTCGGGTGTCATCTGACCGTCCGACTCGATAATAACGGTCTCGACCGTCTGTCCCGAAGGTAACAAAAGCGAACCCAGACCCGTAACGGTACCCGAAACACTCGAATGAATGGGTGCACTGATGTATTTATCGCTGTCACCTATTTTGGTGCCGACGTAAACGGTGTCACCTTTTTTGACCAACGGCGTACACGGTGCGCCGATATGCTGTTGCATGGCTATAACGACCTGAGCGGGAGCCGGCATAACAGCCGACACCGATTCAGCGGTGTTCTTATAGTGCGCCAAGGTCGCTCCCCCGTGAATATTCTTCACAGGGTGAAGTATAGCTTCACTTCTTGCCATATTATTCCTCCTCGAAATGAAATGTATTTAAACTGTTTCACAAATCTTGTTCAACATTTTAACAATCTTTTTATATGGTAACATATTCCACTTAAAAACACAACATTTTTTAATGAAAAAACTTAAAAGTTTGGCAATAAATAAGGACTATTTTAAAAATATGTCCAAAAACACTTCCTTCAAATAAATTTTAACCTATAAGTAATTTTTAACCTATATAAAAAAATTATACCCGAGAGGAAAAACCTCTCGGGTATGTAATGTGTGCTTGATTATTCGGCAATTGCCTCAACGGGGCAGCCATCTGCACAAGCGCCGCAGCTGATGCACTTATCTGCATCGATAACGAACTTGTCGTCACCTTCAACGATAGCCTCAACAGGACACTGAGCTGCACATGCACCACAGCTGATGCACTCATCAGAAATCTTATATGCCATTGGTTCGCACCTCCATTTACAGTGGCTTTATATCCCTCTTTTGCCGAAGCAAAAGATTGACTACACTCATTTTAACACAAATGTGTAAAAAATCAAGTAATATTTATAATTTATCCTGATCCGAAATTATTCGGCTGTTACGTCTTCCCAACCTGCGAGGTATCTCTGAACCTGAACAGCATCGGTAAGATCGACCTTACCGTCAAGGTTAACGTCCGAAGTGTGATAGCATATCTTAGTGAGATCATAACCGTCCCACTCAGCAAAATATCTCTTCAAAAGAACGGTATCAAGCATATTGACCGCACCGTCAAGGTTAACGTCAAATACATTGCCCTCAACAGGGGTGTAATAAACGGTACCGAGAGTAAACTGGTTGGGTTCAATACTTACGTCGCCTGCCTGATAGGTATATCCGAGATAAGCTTTAGCTACGGGAGTGTTGATAGCGCCGTACTTTCCGACCTGAACATCAGAACCGAAAACGATGGTGCCATCGCCAACGTGCGACTTCGCGATGTGCATAACGGTGTAGTTCATATCAACACCGACCCAAACTGCATAAAGGGTAATGTCGCCTGTAACCGCAATATCGTCACCTGCAACGTACTCAACGCCGCCGTCGGCCTCGGTCGACCAACCGACAAAGTTATAATACTGTTTTGCAATATCGTCGGGAGTTTCGATAATCTTACCAATGTAACCGTTAAGCATCTTCTGAGTAGCGGTCATATCGGTATCATTATTATAATTATATGTAACGACAGCATCGGGAGCCGCAAAGGTTACATCGGTGGTAGCGGCAGTGATATCACAAATCTGGCCGCTTGCATAAGTTTTGGTGCCGACAATACCGAGGTTGCCTTCGTTGGGCAAAACGGTCAGTGCCGCGGTGCCGTTCATAGCACTGTCAACAGTACCGCCTGCTGCAACCTTGACAATGTGGTCCTGTCCGTAGTTTGAGCTGATATCACCCGAATAGGTGGAATAAGTATCATTGAGGAAAACAAGTGTACTGATCTCATCAGCGGCATCGGTAGTAAGACGCGAGCCTGCATTGATGGCCATATAGAAACGGTTCATGAAGGAAAGGTCAGTACCCGAAGCGAGACTGCAACCTGCGTCGATAATAACGGTAGCCGAACCGATAACACGGTTGGTTCCCGAAGACGGACTTTCGTTATAGCATCCGCCGTGGATACGGCGCGAAACGTCTGCAGTACCGCCGACATAAACGACGGTATTACCGGTAAGGCTACAGCTTTCACCGCCGCCGAAAATAGCTTCGCAGAGACCGCCGGTCATGGTGATATGAACGTCTGCATCGGTATCGTTAACGTTCTTGGTAGCACTGATGGTGGTGACCTTACCGCCTGTCACGTTAATGTTGATCTTGCCGCCGACCTCGCCGCCTGTACGACCTGTACCGGTCAATACACGGGCAATAGCGTTGCCGCCGTAGTTAATATTAACGTCACCAGTGACACCGGTCGTGAAGCCGCCGCCGTAAATTCTGGCCTGAGCAACATTGGAGCTTTCATCGTCGATGCTTTCACCTGCGTTAACGTTACCGCCGACCGTCAGATTGACATCGCCGTTAACAACGGTATTTTCACCGCCGCCGTAAATGTAATAGTAATAACCGCCGTAAACCTCAAGATTGGTCGAGCCGGTTCCTGCTGCGATGTTGTTACCGCCCGCGAAAATATTAATGGGCGCATTATCGGCAAAACTTACCGTTTCGGCAAAAACAACGTGCTTTGCATTGCAATAAAACTTTGCGTTAGGCACTCCGTCGGTCTGGGTCTGGTCAAACTTGAGCGTAATATTTTCAAAAGTGAGACCGCCCGAGCTATAAATACCCATTCTTACCTTTATAGAAAGGTCAAGAACAACATCCGCCGTTGCACCCTTGAGGGTAGTATGAGCCGCCTTGTTTTCGCTACCCCAGATAAATGAAGTAGAATTCAAAGCAACGTTATCGACAACAATGATAGTATGATTATTGCCGGTGTTGCCGTTAGTCCATGCCTTCTGCAGGGTTGCAAAAGGAGCCGCTTCACTACCGTCGTTTTCGTCGCTACCGTAAGAAGCAAGATAGACAACAGTGTCAACAGGAGCGTCAGCCGCCGAAACGGTACCGAAAGCAGGAACCATCATCAAAGCGACCAAAACAACTGAAAGAATTATACTTAAGAGTCGGTTTGTTTTCATAAAGAAATACACCTCCACAATTTATCATTATCTA
Organism: Clostridia bacterium; assembly: GCA_017629275.1. GTDB lineage: Bacteria > Bacillota > Clostridia > Oscillospirales > Acutalibacteraceae > UMGS172. The sequence continues at coordinate 17,822 of JAGBXM010000060.1, read as the reverse complement.
TTTTATACTAAATTTTTTCAAATGTCAACCCGAATATATTGTATATTGTCCATATTAACAATACAAAAGAGGCGTTTCGGCGCATTTTCAGCACCGAAACGCCTCTTTTTATTTATCATTTATCGAGCGGTTTGGCGTTCCAGATAGTGGTTGCATAATCGTAAATGGAACGGTCGGCCGAGAAGATACCTGCGTTGGCAATGTTGATAAGCGACATTCTGTTCCAACGCTCACGGTCGTTATAAAGCATCGAAGCCTTACTCTGAGCGGCGCAGTAATCCTCGAAATCGGCAAATGCCATATAGTAATCGCTGTTACGCAAGGCATTGGAGAGTGCCGGGAAATTTGCCCCGCCGACACCGTTGCAGATAAAATCAACTGCACGGCGAAGCTTGGCATTGTTGTTGTAATAAGCCGACGGATTGTAGCTGTTTCTCAACTTCAATACCTCGGGGGTGTGCATACCGAAGATGATGATGTTGTCGTCACCGACTGCCTCGTGAATTTCAACGTTAGCGCCGTCCTCGGTACCCAAAGTGATGGCACCGTTAAGCATCAGCTTCATATTGCCCGTGCCCGAAGCTTCAGTCGAAGCCAGAGAAATCTGCTCCGAAATATCGGCCGACGGAATCATCAGTTCCGCCATGGTGACACGGTAGTCCTCAACGAACAATATCTTGATCTTATCCTTAACCGCGGGATCGTTTTCAATAACCTTGGAAAGGTTAATGATCATCTGAATGATCTCTTTGGCGAGGTGATAACCGGGAGCCGCTTTAGCGCCGAAGATATAGGTCTTAGGGGTAAACTCGGCATTGGGGTTTTCCTTAATATAAAGGTAATCGGCAATAATATGAAGTGCATTGAGGTGCTGACGCTTATACTCGTGCAGACGTTTGACCTGCATATCGAATATCGAATCGGGGTCAAGCACGATGCCGTATTCCTTCTTGACAAATTTGGCAAAACGCTCCTTATTGTGGCGCTTGACGGCGGCCAGTTTTTCGAGCACTGCCTTATCGTCGGCGAATTTTTCAAACTCCTTCAAAGCGGCATTGTCGAGAATGAAGCCATCACCGATACACTCGGTAATAAGCTTGGTAAGCTCGGGGTTGGCCTGACAGAGCCAACGGCGGAAAGCAATACCGTTGGTAACGTTGGTGAACTTCTCGGGGGTCACACGGTAGTAGTCGTTGAAAAGGTTATCCTTCAAAATGTTACTGTGCAAACGCGAAACACCGTTTACGCTGTGGCAGGAAGCAACACAAAGGTTGGCCATTCTGACAACACCGTCTTCGATAATGGCGGTACGTGCAACGTAATTGGAATCGTGTGTCTTTTCCCACATCGACTTTCTGAAGCGGTTGTCGATCTCCTGTACGATCTGATAAATTCTCGGCAAAAGGCCGCGGAACAAATCGATCTGCCAACACTCAAGTGCTTCACGCATAATGGTGTGGTTGGTGTAGGCGGCGGTGCGGGTCACAATATCCCAGGCCTTATCCCATTCGTATCCGCATTCGTCAAGCAAATAGCGCATAAGCTCGGGAACAACCAAAGCAGGATGTGTATCGTTAATATGAATAGCCGCCTTTTCGGGCAGGTTATCCAGAGTGCCGTATTTTTTCAGGTGTCTTTGCAGAATATCCTGAATCGAGGCCGAAACCAGGAAATACTGCTGACGAAGTCTTAAAGACTTACCTTCGGGATGATTATCCTCGGGGTACAAAACCTTACTGATGACCTCGGCCATAGCCTGGCGCTCAAGCGCGCGGACATAATCACCGTGGTTAAATGCCGCCATATTGATGGAAGGCGTCTCCGAACTCCAAAGACGGAGAACGTTGACGCTTCGGCCGTCGGCACCCGCAACCATAAGATCGTAAGGTACGGCACGGACGGTATCGTAATCCTCAACCTCAACACTGTGATAGTTATCGTGCCATATCTCTTTAAGATGACCGCCAAAATGTACGTCGACCGCCGAAGTATCGCGACGAACAAGCCAGGCCGAACCGCCGGGAAGCCAGAAGTCGGGCATTTCGGTCTGCCAACCGTCAACAAACTTCTGACGGAAGATGCCGAATTCATATTTAATGCAGTAACCCATTGCAGGATATCCGCCGGTGGTAAGACCGTCGAGGAAACAGGCGGCAAGACGGCCGAGACCGCCGTTGCCCAAGCCGGCATCGGGTTCAAGCTCGTAAAGATTGTCAAGCTTGACATCATATTTTGCCAAAGCCTTTTTAAAAGTGTCATCCAACTTGAGGTTGAAAAGGTTGTTCTTCAAAGAACGGCCCATCAAGAACTCCATCGAAAGATAATAGACCATTTTGCTTTCCTGCGCGGAAGCATCGGCTCTGAAGGCGGCACGGCGCTCGTTCATAACGTCAAGCAATGCAAGGACCGACGCCTTGTAGAACATTTCATCCGATGCCTGCGAAGGCACAACACCGAAGTTGTGGGTCATCTTCTGACCGATAAGATCGTAGATCTGTTTCACAGAATACATATAAATTCCTCCGAATTTTATAAAAATTCACGATTTAGTCATTGATTATTTTACCGCAATAATTTATTATATTATACAGTAATAAATAACGGTCGGGAAAGTGCAAAACGATATACTTCCCCATTTCTGATATTATTATAATGATTGTAGTTTGTCGAAACAATTTTTGTTTTGACTAACCATAACCATTATAATATAATGTGTTTGGTTTTTCAATAGTTGTTATGTAGAAAAACGAACCAAATTTTATACAATTTTTATAAAAAGCGTTTTAAAACAGTGGTAATAATTTGACCGTTTGGTTAAATTGCACTAAAATACGCGAATTTCAAGTTATAACAAATCAATTTTGAGGTGATTCTTTTGGAACCGAATAATCAGTTCTTTACCCCCACACCGCCCGTTCAACCGGGTCACCCTTATTTTGACCCCGAAGGATACAAGGAAAAGCTGTCGGTACGAAAGGTCGGCAACGCGGTCGGTCTGCCGTTGTGTATGGTCAATGTCGGAAGCTTTGTGCTTCAGACCGTAATTATTGTAGCCATGATGATGGTTGCAGGCTTCAGCAACACACAGGCTATGCTCGCCGATTCCGACGTCTTGTATCTTATAAACGCAGTTATAAATCTCGTGATTTTCACGGTGCCGTTTGTCATAACGGCAAGTGCCTGCAAGCACCGTTTGGGTGATCTGATTCTTTTCGGCAAAACCTCACGCACGAAATCCTTAGCGGTCGTTATGCTGGGAATGGGCGTTTGTATCATAAGCAACATCGGTACCGCTATGTTTTCGAGCATAATAAACGCCATATTCCACGTGCTTCCGTCGGCCAATATGCCCGATTACAATTATAATATAGGCTCGTTTATACTGGTAGTTCTTTGTATCGGCATTTTACCGGCATTACTCGAGGAATTTGCCTTCCGCGGTGTAGTGCTCGGTATATTGAGAACCAAACTCGGTGACGGTGCTTCGATAATTATCTCTGCCGCTTTTTTCGGACTTGTGCACGGCAACTTCCAGCAGGTTCCGTTTGCCTTCGGCGTCGGCCTTGTTTTGGGATATGCCACCGTATACACGGGTTCAATGCTCCCTGCAATTCTGATCCACGCCATCAACAATACGGTGTCGGTCGTACTTGATTATGCCACCTCGACCATGAGTCCTATGGTTCAGGCAGCGGTCACCTATCTTTACTTTGCGGTAATGCTGCTCATCGGCATCTGCGGTTTTATTATACTTGTCAAAACCGACGTTGCGCCCTTCAGGCTGTCGGCCGAGCGAACCGAAAACGGCAAACGTGACGTAAAATGGCTGTTGACCTCCCCTGCCGTTATCATTTACATTACTATGTGTCTTGTAATGTCGGTTGCGGCATTGTTTATTGCATAAGCTATGGAAAAGTATATGAAAGAGGCCATCCGCCTTGGAATCGAAGCGGGAGAAAACGGTGAAATCCCCGTCGGCGCCGTTATAGTTAAAGACGGCAAAATAATAGCCACAGGGCAAAATCGACGTGAACGAGACGGCACAGCTTTGGGCCACGCCGAGATAGAGGCTATTCACAACGCCTGTAAAGCGACGGGCAGTTGGCGACTTGACGGGTGCGATATCTACGTAACGCTCGAACCCTGTCCGATGTGCGCAGGCGCCATTATAAACGCAAGACTCGATAAAGTGGTGTTCGGTGCATTTGATAAAAAAATGGGGTCCTGTTCAAACGACTCGGTCATTGACTTGTTCGCATTGAAATATAACCACCGACCCGAGGTCTGGGCAGGGATATGTGAAAAAGAATGCTCCGATATGATGACCCGATTTTTCAAAGACCTTCGCCAAAAGGATGATAACTGATGCCGTTAGTTCAAAACGTCACTTATGTTCACGAGCCTAATGACCTGCAATGCGGTCAGGCGGTTCTGACAATGCTGTCGGGTGAAAATATTAAAGATATAATAAAGCTCTGCGGCACCGACCGCGAAACCAATTTAAAGCAGATGTTGTCCTCGCTTGACGCTTTAAACATCACATATAACCGTGAACGGAAACCGGTGTCAACCAAGGCCGACCTGCCGCCCGTTTGCATATTAAGTCTCGAAACGCCGAGATGTTGGCATTGGTCACTGTATTTTAAGGGGACATTCTTTGATCCCGAGCACGGTATATTGCCCGACTTCCCCACCTCAAACCGAAAGTATTATTGGGAGATAATAAATTAAACCGTAGGGTGAACCTGCGTGTTTGCCTGTTTTCGGGAGCACACATAGGTGCTCCCCTACGAGTGTGATTTCACCCGCCGCAAGACGGTTTTTGGAATGGATAAATCCATTCCCTACAATAAGTAAATTTACACGTTGGCCTTCCCCAGCGGGGAAGGGGGACCAACCGTAAGGTTGGTGGATGAGGAGAGCGTATCCTGAATCGGCTTGTGTAGAATAAAGTTATTACAGGTTGGGTTTTCCTCATTCGTCGGCTTCGCCGCCACCTTCCCCAACGAAGGCATAATAAAGGAGAGAAGTTTATGTATATAATGTCAGTTGACGTCGGCACGGCGCGAACAGGCGTCGCACTGAGCGACAAGGGTGAAGGCTTCGCCTTTCCCAAATGCGTCATAACCGAATATAACCGCGAAAAATTGATCGAAAAACTCGCCGCCAAGGCGAAAGAACTCGGCGCCGAGATGATAGTTGTCGGTTATCCGAAAAATATGGACGGAAGCGAAGGCTTCAAGGCACAGGAATGTGCTGCCGCCGCCGAGGCTTTGAAGGAAGCCACGGGGCTTCCCGTAGAGCTGTGGGACGAGCGTTGCACCACGGTCAGCGCCCATATTGCTCTCAATTCAAACGACGTGCGCGGTAAGAAGCGCAAACAGACGGTCGATGCCGTCGCCGCCACCATTATTTTGGAGGACTACCTCCGCCACCGCGCCAACACCGAAAACAAAACCTAATATCTCACTACCTAACACACCGAAAGCGGGTGGCATCGCCACCCGCTTTATTGCTCTGAACCTTATGCGCAAATATACAATATTTTTATTGCAAATAGCATCTTTTTGGTGCGTTTTTGTTGACAGCATTTTTTTTGTGTGATAAAATGAAATTGAACTACATTAAGGAGGCTTAATTTATGAAAAGAGTAATCGCAGTTTTATTTTGTCTTTTGTTTGCAGTGACCTTGTTTGCAGGTTGCGGTGGCAAAAAGAATGACGGCGGGTCAACCGAAGGTAACGCGACGATTTCCAAGGCCGACGTTAAGTATGTGGCCGACGGAGCATCGGTTTATACCATCGTCCGTCCTGGGACCGACGTTATCGAGGAGAACGCAACGGCCTCTTATCTGTTCAAGCAGTTAAAGGATACTTTGGGCGTTTCGGCCAAGAACCTGAGTGATGCTGATGACGGTGCCGACAAATATGAAATACTTGTCGGGTCCACCAATCGTCCCGAGTCAAAGCAGGGACTTGATTATATCAAGTCCAAAAACGGCGGCCGTTATAACGACTGGATAATCTGCACCATTGGTAAGAAGATCGTTATAAATGCTTATAACGGTGAAGGCTTACAGACTGCGGCCGAGTACTTCGTCAAAAATTTCCTTAAAGCCGAAGGCGTAAAGGGTGGCATTGAGCACGTTAATATTGTAAAGGGTGATTTTGTGGACATTAAGATAAATGGAACTAATATTGGGAATTTCAAGGTCGTTAAGCCTTATTTCAATACCTCTTATCTTACGCAGCAGGAAATCGATGCAATGCTCGATGATAAGGTGCTCAGCAAAACGGGTTACCATTGTGACGTGGTAAACGACGTAAAGGCCGACGCTTCGGAATGTGAAATTATCGTCGGCAATGCTAAGCGCGACGGCGTTGAAGCAATCTCCGACCACGATGCTTATAAGATAAAAATAAGCGGTAAGAAGGTTTATATCAACGGCGGAAGCGCTCACGCGACCGCCATTGCAGTCAGTGAGTTTTCCAAGATGCTTGATAAGGGATCCATCACCGATGCCGATACCGTCAGCGGCACCTATGCCGAAACGGTCAAGGCTTACGGCGACGACACCTTCAAGTACATTTGGGGCGACGATTTTGACGGTGATGCACTTGACACCTCGAAATGGCGGCAGATGAATGAATCACAGCATGCGGCCGAGGGTCAGCACGGTAAAAAGTCGGTTCGTAACACCGATCCCAACTATGTGTTTGTCCGCGACGGCAAGTTCCATATCTGTGCAACCTATGACGATAATTATTGGTACGGCGGTATGGTCCGTACTCAAGATATTATGATGTATAAGTACGGTTATGCTGAAATTAGCGCCGTTGTTCCTCACGGCCCGAGTTTCTGGGTTGCATTCTGGGCTTCCAAGGCTACTAATGATCCGGCAATGAGCAACACTGACCCCAACAGTCCGATGTGGATGCGTCCCGAGATCGACATTATGGAGATGTTCGGTAATTCGGCAACCTATGCCGCAAACGGTCACCGTTGGCCGACTCAAACGGGTAAGGATATGGGCTACGATCATACTTCTCTTGACGGTAAGCAGTACGGTCAGTCCAAAAAGTACGCCCACCCCGAAGCAGGCGGCCGACTTACCGACGATTTCCACACCTACGGCTTCCTTTGGGACAATACCCAGATTTCCTTCACCTGCGATGGCAAACTGTTCTTTAAATATGACACCACTCAGAAAGAAGAGGATATTGAGTGCTTTAACCATGAAATGTACCTCATTTTAAGTATGGCATTGGGTTATGCATCGCAGAGTACAGATATTGCTATCGCAACCGAGGATGAATGGAACAATACCAACAAGTTCATTATTGATTATTGTAATATTTATCAGAAGAACGACGGCGTAAGCTATATTCGTATACTTAAATAATATCTAAAGAGTACAAAGCGGGTGGCATCGCCACCCGCTTTGTCATTCTGAGCGAAGCGAAGAATCTTATTCAGAGCGATTTATAGTTATATACAACAATCCTGCACACTAAACGTAAAGAAACTGCAATTTTTCACTTGATATAAGAAAAAAAGTGTGTTAAAATAATCCGTAATGATTTTTTAAATAATTTCCGGAGGGAAAAATTATGTCAGGACATTCCAAATGGAGTACCATTAAAAGAAAGAAAGAAAAAACCGACCAGGCAAGAGCCAAGGTCTTCACCCGTATCGGCCGTGAACTTGCAATGGTCGTTAAGGCAGGCGGCCCCGACCCCAATGTAAACTCAAAGCTTCGTGATGTTATCGCCAAAGCTAAGGCCAACAACGTTCCCAACGATAATATCGACCGTATCATCAAAAAGGCCGCAGGTGAGACCGGCGGTGCAGAATACGAATCGCTGATTTATGAAGGCTACGGTCCTTCGGGTATCGCCGTTATCGTCGAGACCCTGACCGACAACCGCAACAGAACCGCAGGTGAAATGCGCCACTACTTCGACAAGTGCGGCGGCAACCTCGGTACCTCTGGCTCGGTTATGTTTATGTTTGAAAGAAAAGGCCTTATCGTCATTGAAGGCGAAGGTCTTGACGAGGACAAGGTTATGGAGGATGCTTTGGAAGCAGGTGCCGACGACCTTAACTTCGACGGTGATATTTTTGAGATTTCGACCGACGCCAACGAGGTCGGTGCAGTAAGTGAGGCATTGAGCGCCAAGGGTTACACCTTCGTTTCGGCCGAGCCTGCTTACGTTCCTGCCACCACTTCGGCTATCGACGATCCCGATATGGTCACCAAAATGGAAAAGCTCCTCGATCTGCTTGATGAAAACGAGGACGTTCAGAACGTCTGGCACAACTGGGATGCTCCCGACGGCGAATAATTAAATATAACAAAAAGCGGAAACCGTTTGGTTTCCGCTTTTTTGTTGCCCCGACAAGCCTGAAATTCAAAATTTCAAATAAATTTTGTCCGTAGGGGGCGCGCTTAAATATTACTGCTCAATAAATTGCAGAGGCGATACCGCCTTGCCGTCAGAATAAAACTCCAAATGCAGATGACTTTGCTCAACCGACTCAAACGGCACGGTGCCGACGTTGCCGAGTCTTGTCGACGAGTTGACAGTATCTCCCTCTTTAGCGGTAGGCTTGGCCTGTAATCCGCAATATTTCACCGAAACACCGTTACCGTGATCGACCTCGACCACCCAACCCAGCAGCATATCTTCATATACGTTTTTCACAGTTCCCTCACCCGCCGCAATAACAGGTGTGCCGATGGGAGCGGCAATATCAACACCATTGTGCAGACGCATATCCTTCATCGTCAGAGAATACTGCAGCTCGGTGTCCGAAAAATCTTTTATAATTTCACCCAAAACGGGGTTGATAAAGAACTTGGCAACAGGCGCCGCCGTTTGTTCACTGTCGTCGATCTCAGGTTTTGAGGAAGGCGGTTCACCCTCCTCGGTCAGAGCATCCGACGGACGGCTCGAAGATACGACCGACGACGTGTCGATAAAGCCCGAACTATTGTTATCGGCTGAAGCAGTCGGCTTTGATGAGGTTGTGTTTATCATCCCCGAACCGACACTCGACGTAATATTGGGTTTTTTATCCTTATTCTTTATCATCTGCATACCCGACCACGCGGCAACACCGATCAATACAAAGCAGATACAAAGCACTACGTAAAACGCTTTTCCGTTAAAGAATTTTATGAGGCGCGACCTTGAATTATTCTCTTGTTTCAATTTATTCTCCGTCCTTTCTTTGAATATTTTTACCCTGAACACAAAATAATATACACCGCATTTACAAAAGTTCACCAAGTGTTCACAGTTTGTCAACAAAACGACACGACAACAATGCTATAATACAGACAGTTCGAGAGAGCGCCGCAACTCTCTTGCAACTATGCTCTACCCTCCTCAAAACAACCCAAAAAAGGAAACGGAACACCTTTCGGTGTTCCGTTTCCTTTTGTATTCACTCTTATATATAGCAAAGCCGCATCGCATAGCGATGCGGCCAATAAATTTACCAAGTATCGGGGACATCTCCGCCGTTTAAGTAAACCTCGAGATTAGTGGTTATATCATCAAGGCTGGTCTTTAAGACCTCGCCCAACGGTGTTCCGTCGACCCACGCGACGTAATGATAACGGTCGGAAGGACTTTCGGTGAATTCAACCACCTTGGGTTCTCCGCCCTCAATATAATTGAAGGTGCATTTTAAAACCGTTTTGCCCTTTTCGGCCTCGGTAACGTACTCGAGCAACGACAACATCAGAACACGCTGATAGATAAGCTTGAACGACTGGGTTTTCATAACGGTGTTGCCCAATTTTACCTCGGTGTCATAAACGTCGTCCTCACCCTCACGAAGTACGTGCTTGAGATCAAACTTATACGAACCGTCGGGAACCTCCATCTTAAAGCTCTTAATAGTATAAATATCTTCAAGAATGAAGTTCTGATTGAACATCTTGGTAATATCGTTAGATGCGGCTATTAAGAACGCAATATCATCGGGGTCAATACCGTAAGCCTGCGGTTTGCCCTCGACCTTAGCGGTCATACTGTCGGTGCCATCCTCACGGTTACCGCCGATAGTCAGCTTGAAGCTGTAATCGTCAATGGTCAACTCGATAACGCATTTAGGCTTATCAAAGCCGCATTCCTTATTATCCTTATCGGTGGTGTTATAGCTGTAAAGCACCGTTGCCTCAAGTCCGTCACTTGCAATTTTGAGTATATTACTGATAAATGCATCGTTAGCGGGACGCTTATACGGTGCCGTCATTTTATACGGCATATAGTCGGCCGAAACACCGGTCGCAAGACCGAATTCATAGGTCTTGCCGCCGAACACTTCACCCGAAAGCCTGATCTTGTCAAAACGGGCGAGTTGTCCGGTGGAATTATAATACTTCGAATTCTTGTCAGTCTTGACGATCTTCTCGATAACGGTCGAATCGGCAAACGACTTGGTCGAGGTGAAATAAGCCTCGGTATAGTCGGTCTTGACAGCGTAAATGGTATCACTAAGGCTGGTCATAAAGTAATACGAATCGCCCGTTGCAAGTGCATCACCGACGCTGATAACCAGCTTTTCGGTGCCGTCGTTAAAGGTAACGACCACACCCGCAGTCAGCTTGTCACTCATACCGAAATGCTCGTGATATTCTTCAACCGAATTGAAGTTGTTTTTCATTTCTCTGAAGCCCTTGACGTTAAGGCAATCCTCAATAGTATCGGCAATTGAATCGGACAAGGTCAGTTCTTTGTCAATACCATCAACGTACCAACGGGTCTCATAATCGTAGGTCTTGGCATTCGAGGACGTGGTCGAAGATGAGGCAGAAGACGAAGCGGTCTCCTTTTTTTCGGCCTTGACAAAATAGTTCTTGACCGTAAACTGATCGTATCCGTTGACAAAGTAAACCGAGTCAATATTGGTATCGACCTCGGCCTCAACACCGTCGATCTTGACCTTGGAATCTTTTACAATATCCTCAAAAGAAAGAACGGTGTAGGTTTCTTCTTCAAGTCCCGAGTTATTAGCACTGCTCGACGAAGCGCCCGGCAAGAGCTTGTCGGCCAAAATAACCGAACCGATTATGGCAAGACACAGTACAAGTGCAACGACACAAACAACAATACGACGGGTCCAACCGCTTTTGGCAGGTTTTTTAGTTTCGTATACGTGCTTTGTGAATATGGTCGACTGAACTTCGGGCTCGGTCTTATTAACCTCGGCTTCGGTCGCCTCTTGAGCTTCGGTCTCGACCTCTGCCGCTTCTTCGGCAGCAGGGTTCAAATTATCCTTAGGGTCTAAACTCATTTTCTTATTCTCCTGATCCATACAAAGATACCGCCGGCAATAACGATGATGGGAACGATGGCGATAAAGATAATTCTTATAGCCTTGGTGGCCGCCTCGGTCGTGTTGTATGAAGTATTAACAATGGTCTTAGGCACAAAGTTAAAGGGTGCATCCGTATTGCCTGTCGCAAAGTTCGCGGTATCAAGCACAAGGTTGAGGTTGGCGAAGGTATCGGTAGCAAAATCTTCACCGATAAAGTCAGACGAAGCAAAAGCAATAACGTAACTCGAAACGAGTTTGTTATCAACGGTATCGCCATCCTCCGAAAGAATAGCGGTAACGAACTTGGCAAGCTGTGCGTTCTCAGCAGGTTTCCAACCCTTGTCTGCATTAAGCGGCATAATAGTGGTCATTCCGAAACTTGCAGTGTTAAGCAAAGCCTCAGTCTCACGAGTATAGGTAGCCGTAGTGCTGTTCTCCCACAACTGCTTCATATATACCATATTCTTGTCGCCGTAATACTTGCCCAACGAGTCGGCACTCTTGGTGTAATCCGATTCGGTCGACTCAAGCGACATCATAGTGGGTTCGCCGGTGGCGTGGAAGCCCTCCGAAGTCTCATAAAGAATACCTTCACCGAAGCCGATACCCCAGTCGCCCAAAAATCCGCAAAGGTTGGTGAGGTTATAAGCGTTGGTTCCTGCAAAATAGAAGAGAGATTTGCCCTTCTTACCATTGTTGTCAAGGAATTTTTCAAGCAACTCGCGGTCATTTTCGGTAATATCAGCCTTACAGTTGGAAAGGATGATGCCGTCATACTTATCATAATTCTTGGGGTCAAGCAGCACCGACAAAACCTTATCACTGTACTCAACTGCAAAGTTGTTGACCTCAAGGGTGTTCTCCAAAGCCGTCTGAACCGTTTTCTCATCGCTCAAAGCGGTGGGTACAAGGAACACCGGAGTGTCAGGCGAGGTGACGCGATAGATAGCCGATGAGATCATCATTTCGATCTTGTTTTCGGTGATGGTGTAACCGTATCCTGCACCATAGGTCGCATACTGACCGTACATCATCATATAATACTGGTTGTTCATAATTTCGGCAGCCATACCGCTTTCGTCCTCTAAGGTATAGGTCTCCTGGAACGGAACAACTGCACGACGAACAACGTCCTTACCGTCAACCTTAAAGGTGCTTTCAACAAGAATATCACCGACGTTCCAGGTATAATCGGTAAATCGGTCGGTAATTTCACGTGCCTTTGAGTCATAGGTGTCAACAAAGGACAGTTTGATATTCTCGTTATAGTTTGCGTACTTTTTCAGAAGCTCAACCGTCTGACGGTAATATTTTACGTTATCCTGGTTAAAGTCAACAAACTTATCCTTTGCAACGATATAACCGAGGTCGTTGGTGGTACCTGTGCTTGAATTATAGCCTTCCTCGGTGATGGTAACGTAAAGATTGATCTTCTTGTCAACCTTCTTGATGTAATCGAAGTTCTTGTCACTGATACTGTGCTGTTTGTTGGTGGTAAGGTCAAGTTCCAGAGGATAGCTGTCGGCAAAATAGGTCGACAAAGCGATGATACCGATAGTTGCAACAATGAAAATGACCGAAAGAATGATGGCATAGATATTGCGCTTTAATGCAATGACGTTACGCAACTTAGAGGTGCCAGATTTTGTATTATCACTTTTCTTAAACATTTACGACACCCCTTTCTTAAGAGTAACGGCGCTTGTCAAGTACGCGCACGGTGAGGAATACAAATATTGCGGTGAAGCCCAAGAAGAATACCGCGTTGGAATAGTCAAGAATACCTGCCGCAAAGGTGTTATAACGGCCCGTAAAGGAGATCATCTCAACCACCTTGGTAACGGTAGCATTGCCGATACTGTCGGCAATATAGTCCATCATATAAAGGATAATGGAGGCGGCGAAGCTACCGATAGCGGCAACAAGCTGACTCTCGGTCAAGGACGAAATAAACACGCCCATAGCAATAAGTGCCGAGCCGATAAAGGCAACACCTAAGATATTGCCAACGTAGATAAGCCAGTTAACGGCAACGCCCTGGAATGCGACGATGACCTGGAAAACGAAGGTCATTGTATAGCCAAGCATAAAGATGGCCAAGGTTGCGAAAAACTTACCCAAAACAATGGCATAAAGGCTGACGGGTGAAGTGATAAGTACCTGGTCGACCTTCTGACGGCGATCCTCACTCATAGTTCTCATGGTAAGAACGGGGATGAGAAGGAAGATGGCGGCAAATGCAAAGAAGTTGCCGAATACGTAGCTGACGTCGGTACTGCCCGCGGAATACATATATGTAAATCCAATACCTTGGGCAAACATCATCAAAGCCAAAAATACGTACCCGATGGGAGTGGTGAAATATGCTTTAAATTCTCTTTTAAATATTGCGCTCATCAGTTATCCTCTCCCTTCTTGTCATCGGACTCAAGCTCAGGTTCCACTTCGGTCTCGACGGCCTCAACCGTCTGAACTACCGACTCGGTATTTTCGGCACGGTTGCCGAAAATCTTTCTCTGTTCCTCATCCGACATTTCGGTAAGTCTTAAGAATATCTGCTCAAGCGACATCTCGTTGGAATGCAACAAAAGCAACGGCCAACTGCGGTCAGCAAGGCGGTTGAAAATAGCACGGCGGACGTCGGTGACACCGTCAGGTTCAATAATAAAGTCGTTGGAGTTCTTCTCCTGCATACCGACGCAGGTGACGTTCTTAACACCGGGGACGGTGGCAAGAAGCTTCAGAACCTCACTTCTCGGGCCGCCGATACGTGCAGTAAGCGTATGGTCGTCGGACAAGGTTTTAGAAAGGTTGCCGGGAGTATCGTCGGCAATGATCTTGCCGTGGTTGATAACGATAACTCGCTCACAAACGGCCTGAATCTCGGACAGAATGTGGGAACTCAAAATAACGGTATGGTTTTTACCAAGCTCGGTAATAAGGGTTCTGATCTCAATGATCTGCTTGGGGTCAAGACCGACGGTAGGCTCGTCCAGAATCAAAACGTCGGGATTGCCGACAAGTGCCTGTGCGATACCCACACGCTGACGGTAACCTTTGGAAAGGTTCTTGATAAGTCGGCCTTTTACGTGGTCGATCTTAACAAGGCGGCATATCTCATCAATATGAGGTCCTTTGGGGAACTTGACCTTTTTGAGGTCAAAAATAAAATTAAGATATTCCTTGACCGTCATATCAAGGTACAAAGGCGGTTGCTCAGGCAGATAGCCTATACGCATTTTGGCCTCGTTAGGGTTTTCGAGAATGTCGTAGCCGTCGATGGAAACGCTTCCCGCGGTTGCCGACAGATAACCCGTAACGATATTCATTGTGGTACTTTTACCCGCACCGTTAGGGCCCAAAAATCCGAGAATCTCGCCGTCGTTAATGGTGAAGCTTACATTATCCACCGCGACGTGAGAACCGTATTTTTTGGAGAGGTTTTTAACCTGTATCATTCTTATTCCTCCGAACAAAAATATAATTCTTGATTTATTGTATCAAAAGTTCAAAGCATAATTGTAAACTATCAATGAACAATCGACAAAAACACAGATTATTGTAACATAAAAGTTCTGAATAATAAAGAGTTTTCTTTAAATACTTTGATTTTTTTATAAATTGTCATTTAATAATTCACCAATCACCAATCAACACCAACCGCCCCCTACAAGATATATTTCACCCATCTTCACGGGACGTCGAGGGCGCCGTCCCCTACTTAAATTTGTTCTGTAATTCTGAGCCGACACCGCAGTGTCGCCCTGAGGCGTACCCCGCCGAAGGGGCGTAGCGAAGAATCTCAGCCTTCCCCTGCGGGGAAGGTGTCACGCAACGCGTGACGGATGAGGAGAACGGCGGCCAACCGCCTTTTAATACCAACCCTATTGACAAATCATCCTTTTGTTATTATTATATATTTGGAAATTTATGTTTTATTTTAAGTTTCCGTCAAAATTTATGAATTGGAGTTTTTTTAAAATGGACGACCCCGAACCCGATCCTAACACAGTAATTTTTATTCTTGCCTTCATTCTGCTGACCTTGTTCAGCTTCGTTGTGACACTCGGCACCTCTGCCGTAAGAGAACTCAGCGAAAAGAAAATACACGACGCGGCCGAAGACGGCGACAAAAAAAGCCGTCGGTTGGAAAAGCTTATTTCAGGCCGACCCCGCCCTGCCGATACCGCAGGTGTGTCAACCGCCCTTTGCTCAATGCTCGGTATGGCCTGCGCCTTACTGTTCATGCTGTCACAGTATGCCGAAAACGGTCTTGCGATTTCGGGCTATGAAAATACTAAAGTCTGGCTTTTTAACGTTGCCGTTCCCGCTTTGGTGACCGTCATCGTTGCCGTTGCCGTCTTTTCGGTATTCGGCACACTTTTGCCGAGACGAATCGGCAAACAAAATGCCGAAGCTCTGGCCAACTCCTTGTCGGGATTTTTAGTTTTCGCCAAGGTCATTCTGTTTCCGTTGACCATTATCCCCTCCGAGTTTGCAAGAATTATGGTCAAAACGGTTGGCGGTGACCCCCACATTGAAGAAAACCCCGTCACCGAAGACGAGATACTTCTTATGGTCGACGAAGGCGAAGAATCCGGTGTTCTGGAAGAGATCGAAAAGGAAATGATCAACAACATTTTCGAATTTGGTGATCTCACCGCCGACGAGGTTATGACCCACCGAACCGATATTACCGCCGTCGAGGCCGACGATGCCATCAGCAACGTCATTACTCAGGCGATGACTGCAGGTTGTTCGAGATTGCCCGTTTACGATGATGAACTCGATAATATAATCGGTATTCTTTATGTTAAAGACCTTTTAAAGTATGTTGGCACTTCGGTTCCCGAAGCACTTACTCCGCGCGACATTATGCGCGAAGCAATGTTTATCCCCGAGTCCAAAAAGTGCCGCGACCTTTTCTCGGAAATGACCGAAAAACATTTACAGATGGTCATTGTTTCGGATGAATACGGCGGCGTTGCAGGTATCGTTACCATCGAGGACCTTATCGAATCGATCGTCGGTAACATTCAGGACGAATTTGACGATGAGGAAGAAGAGATCGAGCAGGTCGATGAAGACCGCTATAATATCGACGGTCTGTCGGCCATCGACGAAGTCGAAGAACTGTTGGGAATCGAATTCCCCGACGGCGAATATGAAACCGTTGCGGGTTATATGATCTCGGTTTTGGGCAGAATTCCCGATTCGGGCGAACATCCCACCGTAAAGTATGACGGCTTCTGCTTTACCGTCGAAGAAATGGACGAGCGAAGGATCGTCCGCCTTTCGGCCGAGCGTTTACCCGAAATCGACGAAGCCGCCGAAGACAGCGAAAAAGAAAACGCAAATACTTAAATCAACCACTCAAAGTCCGAAAGTTCAAACCTTTCGGGCTTTCTTATATTCAAAAAGAAAATTATGTGTTTCAAAACAAAATTTGCACTATCATTTTAGAGCTATGTAAGATATAATAAGCAACAGGGGTGGTCTTGTGAATTATCTGCTACTGATTTTAGTCATCATTTTTATTCCGCTGCAAAGCGTTGTCAAAAAACCGTATACCGATAAATTAAACGGCAAAGGTGCTTATACTTTTACCGCTGTTTTATCCCTCGTTGCGCTTTTGTTTTTTATTGTCACGGGTAACGGCTTTGATTGGAACTTAAAGTTCCTGCCCTATTCCCTCGGCTTCGCCGCATCCTACATAGTGGCCAACGTTTTCTCGGTCTTGGCCATTGCAACCGGTTCGATCTCCTTGACCACTTTGGTACTTAAATATTCACTCGTTTTACCTACGCTTTACGGCATTTTTATCGGTGAAAAGCCGTCGGTATTTCTCATTATCGGACTTGTACTTCTCATAATCTCAATGTACCTCATCAACCGCCCTGAAAAAGGCGAAAAAGCCTCTTTCAAATGGTTGATTTTTGCATTGCTCTCGTTTGTCGGCAACGGTATGTGCTCGGTCACACAAAAAATGCACCAGCAGGTCTTCAAAGAGGCTTATAAAAATGAATTTATGATAGTAGCGCTCATCGTTTCGTTTATTGCCTCGGTCATATTGGCCATTGCCGTTGAACATAAAGATTTAAAAGAATGCTCAAAAGCAGGCCTTATCCCTGCCACAGTATGCGGTCTTTTGAACGGTGCCGTCAACCTCTTTGTAATGATACTCAACGGTCAGTTCCCCGCATCGCTTATGTTCCCTCTCATTTCGGCAGGCGGTATCATCGTTGTGTATTTCCTTTCGAAATTCTTATACAAAGAAAAACTCAACAAGCTGCAATTTATAGGCCTGCTTATAGGCATTGCCTCGGTCGTACTGTTGAATCTGTGAAGTTCGCTTCGTCAACTGTGAAGGCCACCTCGACGGCGAATATGCCGAAATAGATACAACCCTTTACCCCTTCGAATTCCTCGGAATAGAAATCAAAAAATAATAACAGAGTGAGCGCTCAAACAGAACGCTCACTTTTTGTTTT
>JAGBXM010000059.1 GCA_017629275.1 Clostridia bacterium | reverse complement strand
GACTCATAATCCAACCTTTGCCCAAAGACTTTGAACTTTACGGTGACGTATGCAAGGCTCACTCCATCACCGACCGCTTTGAGGTCAAGGCTTGGGAAGTATAAAACTAATTTAACCTCGGATTGTCTTAAAAGCAATCCGAGGTTTTAAAATATCACAATACCATAAGAATTGTGTCACAATACTGATTGTTTTTATAAAGCTTTCGTGATATAATATGTTTATGGCATTGTTCCCAAAATCATTTTAGGAGATTTTCAAATGAAAAAACTGTTGTCAATTTTCATTGTGGCCGCATTATTGCTTTCTTTTGCAGTTGGTTGCAATAGCAATAACTCAACAAGCGGAACCGACGGTGCTTCCAACTCTCAAAGCGGTGTGATTTCAACCGCCGACGTCAACTATGTTGACTCTAACGGCGAAATGCAATACACACTCGTCAGAGCCGCCAAAACAGGCGTTAGTTATACCGTTTGTGCTAATATGCTCAAGGAAATCAGTGACAAACTGGGACTTCGCGCAAAGGTTATTGACTCCAATTCAACCGACTCTGCCGACGGCTTTGAGATTCTTGTGGGTGAAACAACCCGACCCGAAACCAAAACCGCCAAGGAATATCTTTTATCAAAAACAGGCGGACGCAATAACGACTATATAATCTGTACTATCGGCAAGAAAATCGTTATTTACGGTATGTGCGACGAGGCTTTGCAGGCCGCGGCCAATCGTTTCTATGAAACCTATCTTGCAAGCGTCACCATCAAGGGCGGTATTGAAGACGTTTATAAAACCGAAGGTGATTTTGAAAATATCACCATAAACAACCACGATCTTTCGGGTTATTCAATAATTCGTCCGCATTATAACTCGGGATATCTTGCTCAGGTTGAGATGGAATCGTTACGCGACGTTTTGCTTAGCAAGACCGGTTACTGTCTTGGAATAAAGGATGACACCAAAACCGAAAGCGGCGCTCGTGAAATCATTGTCGGCAACACCACCCGCGACGGTGTTGAAGCTTTAACCGATTACGACACTTATAGCATTAAAATAAGCGGTGACAAGGTTTATCTTAACGGTGGAAGTCCTTATGCTACGGCAATGGCCGTGTCCGAATTTTCAAAAATGCTTCAAAAAGGTGCTATAACCGAAGCCAATTCTACTACGGGCAGTTATAAAGCCGCCATGGCCTCTTATGATGCCGCCAAAACCTACCGCCTTGTTTGGGCCGATGATTTTGACGGCCAATGGGTTGACGAAACCAAGTGGGATATTATAAACTCAAGCGGTGAAGGTCAAAACGGCAAGACATATTGGCGTTCCGAGAGCAGCATTTCGTTCAGTAACGGCATGATTCACTACACCTTGACCCAAGATGCCGAAAACTACTACGGTGCAACACTTAAAACCAACGACAAGTTTAAGTATCAGTACGGATATATTGAAACAAGCGCGAGGTTGCCCCACGGTCAAGGCTATTGGACCGCACTTTGGACCGACGGCACCATAAACCATAAATACGGCAATCCGGAGGTTGATATTATTGAATCCTTCGGCAACGGTGCAATCACCAACGCCAACGCCCACACCTGGGCAAAAAACAAGGCCAAAGAGGATTTTGGTTGGACCAAGCGTTCGTTTGATAATCTGCAAAACGGCCGCCGTTCATACTATCTTGAAGAAGAAAGCGGAGAGCGTTTGAGTGATGGCTTCCACACCTTTGGATTTATGTGGACACCCGAGGCTCTTATCTTCACCGGTGACGGCGAGATTTACTGCAAGCTTGATATGACCGATGCTTTGTATGCCGACTATAAGTACATCTACAATCTGATGCCGCAGAAATTGACCTTGACCTCTATATTCGGCGTTGAAGGAAGCCCTGCCAAAATCCAGGGTGACGACTCTGAAAACTGGAACAAAACCAACGTCTTCTCGGCCGATTACGTTCACGTTTATCAGTTGAACGACGGACAGAGCCTGCTTTATGCAGATGCTCCTGTTCAATGGTAATCAACCGGAAATAAAAAACAGAGCCTTCCTTGTCATTGGCAAGGAAGGTCTTTTATTTTGTGCTTGGTGAAAAGCCAAACATCTTTTTATATTGCTTGTAAAATCCGGAATAATCGTTAAATCCGCATTCAATGGCCGCAACCGTTGTCGGAACGCCGCTTACAATCTTGTCGTGTGCCGCTAACAGCTTCTTTTGCAGGATGTATTTATAAACCGAAATGTTCATTTCGTCCTTAAACGTGTGGGCAAGTGTTGAAGCCGAAACCCTGCACGCAAAGGCAACCTTATCAACCGAAATTTCTCGTTGAATATTATTTTCGATAAATCTGATGGCGCAAACAGTTGTGTCACTCAAGGTTTTGGCTGTGGTTATCTCTTTTTGCTGCAAAATTTCATAAAGTATCACGTCGAGCAAGGAGCTTGGCAACGTTGAACTTGAATTTTGTTTGTTTTGCGCTATCGTTATGAGTGTGCCGAAAAGATGCTCCATATTAGCACCGAGGTTGTAAACACCGATTCTTTTAAATCGGTCATTGAGCGCAGTGGCTCTGTTTTCGGGAAAGTTTATGATGCAACGCAGATAATCATCGGGGTCACCGAGAATTTTTACCTGATGATAGGTTTCTTTTGGAATGACAACAAGCGTGTTGGGCATCAGCGTGGTGTTGACCATTTCGGAAACAAGCTCGGCCTTGCCACCCAAAAACAGTATTATTTCATAAAACAAATGAAACTCTTTTCCGTTTCGACTGCTGTCACCCTTGGCGTATTTAAAATAAAAATCTTCCTGCTCAAGTTCAATCAGAAACTTGTTTTGCATCAAACCACCACCTTTAAAATCAATTATATAGAGTTTTGCAGAAATGTCAATGTTTAATACAGAATTATCCATACACATTGATAAAATATCTATTAAAATAAAAAATATAACTATATTATTTAGGAGCATCTTATGAATTTTGCAAAAAACGTGCCTTGCAAGGTAGTACGCAACGTATACAGTTCAAAATATTGGGAAAATATCCGCATTTTTCAAGGATGCCCCACCATTGCCGTAACTAAAGGCGGACGCATTTTTGCAGGTTGGTACGCAGGCGGCACAAGAGAACCTCACATGAACAACTATAATCTTTTGGTTGTAAGTGATGACGACGGCAAGACCTGGTCGAAGCCGATGATGGTGATACCAAGCAGCTATGAGTACAATATTCACTCGTTGGATATTCAGCTTTTTATCGACCCCAAGGGCGTTTTGCACGTTCTTTGGGTACAGAATAACACCGAAAAAATCGAGGCAGACTTGGTCCGTTCCTCCAAATATATGGGGCCTGCGCAGAGCGACGGTTACCGCTTTGGTGACTTTGTTCACGCCGAGTGGGAAATAACCTGCTCCGACCCCGACGCCCCCCTTGAAGCCCTTGAATTCACTGAACCGAAATACATCTATGACGGCTTTCTGCGTTGCAAGCCGACCTTTATCGACGAAAACAATTGGGTCTGCTTTGCCTACGACCAGATGACCGACACCTATGGCTACAACCTCACCCACGACGGCGGCAAGACATTCACCCGTCACTATTCAGGTAAAAAACTCAAGACCGATTTTGATGAGACAATGGCCTATAAAATGGATGACGGAACCTTGAGAATGTTGGCCCGTTGCGGTGCAGGATGCCTTGCTGAGTGCTATTCTTACGACAACGGTCTTACCTGGACCGATGCTAAAGACAGCGGAATAACTGCGGCCGACACAAGATTTTTTGTGCAAAAGCTCCCTTCCGGTCGAGTGTTACTCATCAACAATGACTGTCCCGACGCGCGCACCAATATGACGGTACAGTTGTCCGAGGACGATGGCAAAACCTGGAGATATAAAGTTTGCTTAGACCCGAGAAACCCCAACTCCTACCCCGACGCCGACTACCGCGACGGCAAAATTTATCTTATTTATGACCGCGGCCGAACCACCCACAAGGAGATCATATTTGCCGCATTCACCGAAGAAGACATCATAAAGGGCAACAAAATCGAATTAAACGTTATCAGTAAGCCGTTACCCAATCCCGACCGTGAGGGCGTTATAAACAGCGTTCTCGAAAACAAACTTATCGCCATCATCCGCGGTGTGAATTCCGAAAAACTGATACCTATGGCCGAAGCACTTTTCAGAGGAGGAATCCGTTTGCTTGAAATTACCTATTCGGCCGACGGTTCAACCCCCGACACGGTGACCGCCGAAAACATAAAGGCTTTGGCCGAGCATTTCAAGGGCAGAATGTTTATCGGTGCAGGTACTGTTCTGACCGCGGAGCAGGTGCGTCTAACCCGTGCGGCAGGCGGTCAGTTTATTATCTCACCCAACGTAAAAGAGGAAGTTATCCGCGAGACCTACCGTTTGGGAATGGTGTCTATGCCGGGTGCTTTGACCCCGACCGAGATAGAGTCCGCTCACGAATTCGGGGCAGATTTTGTTAAGCTGTTCCCAATATCCGACCTGGGTGCAGGTTACGTCAAGGCGGTAAAGGCTCCGCTTTCCAACGTAAAACTACTCGCAGTCGGCGGCATCAACGAAAACAATATGAGTGATTACCTTGCCGCAGGTGTCTGTGGCTTCGGCATTGGTTCAAATATCACCGACAAAAAGCTTATCGAGGCCGAGGATTGGGACGGCATCACCCGTCTTGCTGAGAGATTTGTGAAAGCGGTGAACTAAGCAAACCATCGTCGCCGTGCTGATTTATAAATATCAATAAATAAAAGATTCTTTTTGTAGGGGGTGATTCACGAATCACCCCCTTACCTTTTGCGGAATGCTCAAAAAGTCGCCTTAAAACGCCCTTGATTTTGTCTGTCGGGGACTATATAATAGTCTTAATTGAACTTTGGATGTGATATAATGAAACTGGCATTTGAAAAATTGAGGGAAATCACAACGGGTGCAGTGCGAATTGAACAGGTAGGAGATTATGTAAACTTCTTCCGCTTCACCGAAGAGCAACAGCGGTTTTATGAGGGGTATGACCTTGGTTTTTTCAAAAAAACCTTTGCCCCCGCAGGCGTACGTTTGAGATTTAAAACCGATAGCAGCATTTTCAACCTCAAGGCCTTTGTGACCACCGTCTTTGCCTCAACTCGTGGATATTATTCATTTGACATCAAGGTAAACGGCGAATTTATCGGAGCAATTGACAACTACGGCAACGCTGATTTTACCGGCAACTACACCAAATACGAATTTCCTTTGGGTGAGGTTGACGGTACTGTACCTCTGGGTGAGGGTCTTAAAACCGTCGAGGTCTATTTCCCTTATACCGTCAAGGTCGACCTCAAAGAGATAACTCTGTCGGATGGGGCTTTGGTTGAGCCTATGCCACAGCGCGAAAAGCTTCTCTGCTTCGGTGACTCGATAACCCACGGTCACGATTCGATTAGAAACTACCGCCACTACACGGCTCAGCTTGCTGACGCACTTGACCTTGACCTTTATAACAAGGGTATCGGCGGTGAGGTGTTTAAGCCTGAATTGGCACGTTGCCGAGAGCCTTATGACCCGAAGATTGTCACGGTTGCCTACGGTACCAACGATTGGTCCAAGCGCACCCCCGAAACGTTTGAACTTAACTGCCGTGAGTTTTACAAGACAGTGAGTGAGCTTTACCCCAACGCCAAGATTTTCGGCATCACTCCGCCGTGGTGTGCGAGCTTCGACAGCACCTCAAGGCCGATGACCTTTATTGAGGTTGCCGAAAAAATCGAAGCCTTGACTGACGACCTTCAAAACGTCACAATCATCCGCGGTGACAACCTTATCCCCCACGATTTAAAATATTTCGGTGACCTGAATGTTCACCCGTCCAACGAAGGCTTTGACTGCTATTTCAAAAATCTTTACGCCGAAATCAAAAAGCATATATAACAACAAAACCGCCGTGGACGCGTCCACGGCGGTTGTTTTTTTTCAATTTAAAAATTACTTCTTATCACCCATAGTAAGAACCAAAACGGCCTTCTGTGCGTGCAGACGGTTTTCGGCTTCATCGA
Organism: Clostridia bacterium; assembly: GCA_017629275.1. Taxonomy (GTDB): domain Bacteria; phylum Bacillota; class Clostridia; order Oscillospirales; family Acutalibacteraceae; genus UMGS172. The sequence goes on along the minus strand of JAGBXM010000059.1, from coordinate 17,073 downwards.
AGATCTCGTCGGCGTGCTTTTCAAAGGTTTCGGCGGTGATCTCCTCACCACGGTGTGCAGGCAGGCAATGCATAACCATTGCGTCTTTGTGAGCAAGAGCCATAAATTCCTCATTGACCTGGTAAGACTTAAAGACCTTTTCACGCTCGGCCTTTTCCTCTTCCTGGCCCATCGAAGCCCAAACGTCGGTGTAAACGGCGTCAGCATCCTTAACTGCGGCGGCAATGTCATCAGTGCAGGTAAACTTACCGTTTGCGGCGGCCCATTTCATAATGTCGGCATCGGGCTCGTAACCCTTGGGACAAGCAACGGCAACCTCCATACCGGTCTTAATACCGCCAACGATAAGCGAGTTGGCCATATTGTTACCGTCACCGACAAAGGTGAGTTTCAGACCCTGCAATGCACCCTTATGCTCACGGATGGTCATAAGGTCGGCCAATACCTGACAAGGATGGCAATAGTCGGTCGACCCGTTGATTATGGGAATAGAACCGTATTTTGCAAGATCCTCAACCTCTTGTTGGGCGAAAGTACGGATCATAATACCGTCGAGATAACGGGAAAGTACACGGGCGGTGTCCTCAATGGGTTCGCCGCGGCCGATCTGAAGATCGCGGGAACTCAAAAACATTGCCTGACCGCCGAGATGGTACATACCGGTCTCAAACGAAACGCGGGTTCTCGTCGACGACTTCTGGAATATCATACCCAAGGTCTTACCCTTTAAATAGCGGTGGTCAACACCGTGCTTCTGATCGTATTTCAACTGATCGGCAAGGTTCAAAACCTCTTCGATCTCTGCGGGTGAAAGGTCACCCAATTTCAAAAGATGATTCATTTTTATATTACCTCCCGTAAAATTTCAAGAGCAGCATCTATCTGTTCATAAGTGATGTTAAGCGGCGGCAGCATTCGAAGTTTTGTCTTAGCGGTTAGTATCAGCACACCCTTTTCCAAGGCCTTGACAGCCAACTCCTTGGCTGACTTTTCGGTTTCAATACCGATCATTAACCCTAAGCCCGAAACCGACTTTACGCCGTCGAGCTTCAATAAATTTTCCTTTATGTAGGCCGCTTTTTCGGTAACCTCTTTGAGCAACTTTTCGTCGATTCGCTCAACTATAGAAACAGCACCTGCGCAAACAGCAGGGTTGCCGCCGAAGGTTGAACCATGGTCACCCGCTTCAAGCGTAAACTCCACTCGGTCGCCTAAAAGACAAGCGCCTATCGGCAATCCGCCGCCAAGTCCTTTAGCGGTAGTGATGATGTCGGGTTTGAGTCCGAAATGCTCAACCGCAAAATATTTGCCCGTTCTGCCGTTGCCGGTCTGAACTTCGTCGGCAATGATAAGAAATCCGAATTTGGCCGAAAGCTCTTTGATACAGTCGACAAACTCCTGCTCTAAAGCATTTACACCGCCCTCGCCCTGAACAAGCTCGATCATAACGGCGGCGGTCTTACCGTCGACCGCCTCGGTCAAAGCCTTGCAGTCATTGGCAGGAACGAACTCGAAGCCTTCAACGAAAGGTCCGAAATTTTTGTGGAAAACATCCTGTCCCGTTGCCGACAAGGTGGCAATGGTTCTGCCGTGGAAGGAGTTGACCAAAGTGATTATCTTGCCCTGCTCACCGTTGTGGTTATCGGAATAATATTTTCTTGCCGTCTTAATGGCACACTCGTTGGCCTCTGCACCCGAATTGCCGAAAAAGACCTTTTTCATACCCGATTTTTTACACAACAGCTCGGCCAATTTTGCACACGGCTCGGTGTAATAAAGGTTAGACGTGTGTTGAATCAGATTCAACTGTTCGATAACAGCATTTTTCCACTCTTCATCCGAAGCGCCGAAGGTGTTGACCGCAATACCGCTACCGAGGTCAATATACTTTTTACCGTTTGCATCGTACAGTTCGGCTCCGTTGCCCTTGACCAACTCAACATCGAACCGACCGTAGGTGTTGGCAACGAACTGTTTATCTTTTTCCTTAAAACCTAACATTTTATCAACCCACAAACATAGTACCGATACCTTCATCGGTCAGAGTTTCAATTAAGATTGCGTGAGGAATACGTCCGTCAATGATAAATACCTTCTGCACACCCTGACGGATAGCATCAATACAGCACTCAACCTTGGGGATCATACCGCCCTGAATAATGCCGTTTTTAATAAGCAAGGTAGCCTCACTGACGTTGATCTTTTTAATAAGTGACTCAGGATCATCCTTGTCGCGCATAAGACCTGCAATATCGGTCATCGAAATAAAGCTTTCGGCCTTGAGTTCACCCGCAATTCTTGCCGCGGCAGTATCGGCATTGATGTTATAAACGTTGCCCTCACTGTCGCAACCGACGGTTGAAATAACGGGAATATATCCCTTCTCCAAAAGGTCTAAAATAGGGGTGGTATCTACATTGGTGATCTCACCGACGTAGCCGTGAACGTCATCCAACCTTTCGGCGGTGATCATCTGTCCGTCGAGACCGCAAAGTCCGACCGCCTTGCCTCCGACGGTACCCAAAAGATTTACAAGGTCCTTATTGGTCTTACCTGCAAGAACCATCTGTACGACCTCAACCGTCTCGGCATCGGTGACACGAAGTCCGTCAACAAAGACCGACTCTTTGCCTATTTTTTTGAGCATACCCGAAATTTCGGGACCGCCTCCGTGAACCAGAACGACCTTGACACCGATAAGCGACATCAGAACGATATCGTGCATAACGGCCGATTTAAGTTCTTCGTTTATCATAGCGTTGCCGCCGTATTTTACAACGACGATCTTGCCCGAATATTTTTGAATATAAGGCAAAGCCTCGGTTAAAATTTGAGCTCTTTGAGCATTATTGATTTCCATTTCGTTCTCCTTAGGTTCTGTAATCACCGTTGATCTTGACGTAATCGTAGGTCAGATCGCAACCCCAGGCAGTGGCGGTAGCGTCACCCGAATCAAGCGTGATAAGAATTTTAATTTCTTCCTCGAGCAGTATCTCTTTAGCGACTTCCTCACTGAAATCAACACCTGCACCGTTACGGCAGACCTCAATGGTGCCTGCCTTGGATTGGAAGGAAACACCAACCTTGTTTACGTCAAGGTCGGCACCGCTGTAACCGATGGCACACAGTACTCTTCCCCAGTTGGCATCAGCACCGAAAATGGCGGCCTTTAAAAGTGAAGAACAGGCAACCGACTTGGCAACGACCTTAGCAACGTCCTTGGTTGCGGCACCGCTCACGGTAACCTCCATCAAACGGGTCGCGCCCTCGCCGTCACGTGCGATCATTCTGCAAAGATAAGAAGTGACAGCAAACAAAGCCTTGCAGAATTCTTTATAATCATCCGAATCACATGACTCGATCATCTTATTACCTGCCATACCGTTGGCAAGAACACAACACATATCGTTGGTCGAGGTGTCACCGTCAACGCTGACCATATTGAACGAATCCTGCACGTCGGCACTCAAAGCCGTCTGAAGCACCTCGGGAGTAATAGCAACGTCCGAAGTGATAAAAACAAGCATGGTTGCCATATTGGGGTGAATCATACCCGAACCCTTGGCAATACCGCCGATGGTGCATTGCTTACCGCCGATGTTAAACTTGTAAGCGATTTCCTTGACACGGGTGTCGGTGGTCATAATGCCTTCGGCGGCGCGGAGACTGCCGTCATAAGTCAAATCATTGACCAGCGCCTCCATACCGTTGGCAATGGGAGTAATATCAAGCGGCTGACCGATAACACCGGTCGACGCGACGATAATATCACCCGACTTTACGTCGGTATGCTTTTCGCAAAGTTCACACATAGCCTCAGCGATCTCAATGCCGTTAGCGTTGCAGGTATTCGCGTTACCGCTGTTGCATATAACACCTTGTGCAAACCCGTCGGCAATATTCTTTTTGGTCACGGTAATGGGCGCACCCTTTACAAGGTTGGTCGTATAGGTTGCGGCCGCCGCGGCCCTGACGTCACTCATAATAAGCGCCAGATCGCGTTTGGTCTTGTTCTTTCTGATTCCGCAATGAATACCTGCGGCCTTAAAACCGGAAGCGGCACAAATACCGCCGTTTACTTTTTCCATTTTTGATACCTTCACTTTCTTAAAGGTCAAGGCCTTCGGCCTCGTCAAGTCCCAACATAATGTTCATACACTGTACCGCGGCACCCGAAGCACCCTTGCCAAGGTTGTCAAACCTTGCCGATACGGTAAAGCGTTCTTCGTTACCCGTAACAAAAATCTGCATTTTGTCCTTACCGCTTAAGTTATTAGAACCGAGCATTGCAGCCTTTTCGCCGTTTATATCGGAAACGTCAATAAACCTTTTGCCCGAATACTTATTTGTATAAGCCTTTTTAACGGCCTCGATACCGCCGTTTACCTGACAACCGAAGAACGGAACGGTCACCAACATACCGCTGTAATAATCGTCAACGATGGGCGAGAAAACAGGTTTGTTGTTTAATTTTGAAATAGCCGCCATTTCGGGCAGGTGCTTGTGCGACTGCGACAAAGCATAAATTCTTGCGCTGTAAAGCTCGTCACCCTTATTTTCACCCTCATACTCGGCGATCATCTTTTTACCGCCGCCCGAATAACCCGTCAGTGAAAAGCAGGTGACAAGTGCATCGTGCGACAAAACGCCTGCTTCGGTCAACGGAGCAATAAGAGCGTTAAAGCCACTTGCGTGGCAACCGGGAACCGCCACCCTTTTTGCGGTAGGTAAAGCATCGGCCAACTCCCTGTACAACTCGGGGAAGCCGTATACCCACTCAGGGTTAGTTCGGTGTGCCGTCGAGGTGTCAATAACACGGACGTTTTCATTTTCTATCATCGAAACGGCTTCGATAGCCGCCGCATCGGGCAGACAAAGAAAAGCCACGTCACAAGCATTGAGATATTTTCGTCGGCTCTCAGTGTCCTTTCGAAGTTCCTCGGGAATAAGCATAAGTTCAATATCTTTTCTGCCGCTGAGACGGTCGATTATTCTCAGACCCGTCGTGCCTTCACGGCCGTCAATAAACACCTTAAACATATCGGCACCTCCGCCCAAAAAATAATGAGGCATTTTATATTCAATAATTATACATCAAAAATGAATAAAATCAAGTCCTTTTTGTAAATTTATGTATAATGCCAAAAACTGCGATTTTTAAGTCTTATATATGTAAAAAAACAACAAATTGTCATAAATTCGACAGCAAATCAACGGTCGGGCGCAAGTTCCGACGATAAATATTTATACACAAATTGCGTATATTTATACATTTAAATGTATATTTTCGTTCTCACAAAGAATCAAAAATCATAATTTTAATGCAACTTTTTTAAAATTTTGTAAAAAATATGTAAATAAAAGCATTTGGCCCATCCTTTCGGTTTACTTTTTAAAAGGCAGATGGTATAATACAGTAAAGCTTTGCAAACTCACATTGCCAACTTCGGAGGATATATATGCAACCCACTTTTCAAGAAATCAAAAGCGCCGCCAAAACCGCTTTAAAGCACCGATGGTCTGAAGCCATTGCCGCAACAATGCTGCTTTTGGTTACCGTTTCGCTTAATACCGTAATGCAGTTGGTTTTGATGAATATTTTTAAGGTCGACGAGGTATGGTCGCCTTTCTCCCCCACTGCCGCACCCGATCACAATCAGCTCGCCGCCGCAGGACTCACACTTTTCTCGGCTGCTTTTACTTTGTTTGTGATATTCCCGTTAGCCTTCGGTATAATGCGTTGGTTCTGGATGATAAGCAACGGATGTGATGCACGTTTGAGCGAAATGTTCGGCTACTTCTCATCGGGAAAGCTCTTTTTCAGAACCATTAGACTGTCCCTCGCCCTATTTTTCCGTCTCGTTTTGGGTGCGGTTGTCTGTTATTTGCCCTATTCGATCGTTGCCGTAATAACCACTCCAAAGGTTTATGAAATGTTCAGTTGGGCCTTCAAAAAACACGTTTCGGGTCTGATCGCTCTCGCCCCGACCCTCAAATTTTTAGGCACTTTGGGATTCTTTTTCTGGATAAGCACCTATATATTATTTTTTGCTGTAATGTATACCGAGTCCGATTGGTCGGTCAGAGGTGTCATCCGCCGTGCCGTACAAATTTCCAAAGGCAACCGTCTTCGTTTTATTGGATTTATACTCAGTTTCTTTGGATGGCTTTTGTCCTGTTTGTTTATTTTCCCACTGCCGTTTGTACTGCCCTACGTTTTGGCCTCTACCGCAGTTTACGGACGTGAAGCGTTGCGCTTTGCCCGTCAGCACGACTCAAAATTTGCCGTTCTTGACGTTTGATGCGCTTATTCGCAATGTTTTCTCTTGCATTTCGGTGCAACATTGCGATCTCACAGTGATCTGTATATTGACTTTTTCGGTTAATGTGTTAAAATGTTAGTTGTAGAAAATTTGGCGTGTCAGACCACTGCACCGCCGATAAAAAGGAGTAAACATTTATGAAAAAGGTCGTTACATTCGGCGAAGTTATGCTTCGTCTTGCACCCGAAGGATATCTTCGTTTCGTTCAGGCCGATACACTCGGCGCCACTTTCGGCGGCGGTGAGGCCAACGTTGCCGTGTCGCTTTGCAACTTCGGTTACGATGCTGCATTTGTCACCAAGCTTCCCAAACACGAGATCGGTCAGGCAGCCGTCAATTCGCTCCGCAAGTTCGGTGTTGACACCTCTAAGATCACCCGCGGCGGCGACCGTGTAGGTATCTACTTCCTTGAAAAGGGTGCTTCACAGCGTCCTTCCAAGGTCGTTTATGACCGCGCTTATTCCGCAATTTCCGAGGCTACCGTCGAGGACTTCGATTGGAATACCATTTTTGAAGGTGTTGAGTGGTTCCACTTCACCGGTATCACCCCCGCTTTGGGCGACAACGTCGCCGCTATTTGCCTTGAGGCTTGCAAGGCCGCTAAAGAACGTAACATCAAGGTTTCTTGCGACCTTAACTACCGCAAAAAGCTCTGGAGCCGTGAAAAGGCAGGTCAGGTAATGGCCGAGCTTATGCCTTACGTTGACGTTTGCATCGCTAACGAAGAAGATGCTTCCGACGTATTCGGCATCAAGGCCGCCGATACCGACGTTACCAGCGGACAGGTCAACCACGAAGGCTATAAGGACGTTGCCCGTCAGCTTAAAGACCGTTTCGGTTTCGAGTATGTTGCAATTACCCTCAGAAGTTCCATTTCGGCTAATGATAACGATTGGGCCGCAATGCTTTACGACGGTAAAGAGTGCTACTTCAGCCGTCAGTACCGTATGCACATCGTTGACCGCGTTGGCGGCGGCGACAGCTTCGGTGCAGGTCTCATCTACTCTATGCTCGAGGGCAAGGCACCGCAGGATATTATCGAGTTTGCAGTTGCCGCAAGTTGCCTCAAGCACACCATCGAGGGCGACTACAATATGGTCAGCGTAAGCGAGGTTGAGAGCCTTGCAGGCGGTAACGCCAGCGGCCGCGTTCAGAGATAATTCTCTTTCAAATCGAACAAACACAAAACACCCGACCGCGGTCGGGTGTTTTTTATGCAACAACTGTATCATATATTTTAGTATATTCAACCTGTTTACTTCCGAAAGATCATTGATTTCAGAAAATAATGTGATATAATATTTATGTAAAAACACCCTTTAGGAGGCTTTTGATGTTTTATATTGATTGGACCTATATAATCCTTGTGCTGCCGTTTGTTATTCTTTCGATGATAGCCAGCAGTAAAGTAAATTCCACCTTTCAGAAATATTCCGAAATCTATTCTTTAAGAGGTCTGACCGGCGCCGAAGCGGCACGTCGGGTTTTAGAGAATAACGGTGTTACCGACGTTGGCATTGAACGAGTTTCGGGTCACCTGACCGACCATTTCGACCCCAAAACCAACGTTATAAGACTGTCTGAAAGCGTCTACGACAGTACCTCGGTCGCCGCTATCGGTGTTGCCTGCCACGAAGCGGGTCACGCGGTTCAACACGCCGAGAATTATCTGCCCGTAAAGATACGCACCGCCATCGTACCCATAACCAACATCGGTTCAAAGTTGTCGGTACCGCTTATTTTCATTGGCATTGCACTTTCGTATCTCGGCGCCGTTTACAGTATGATTGCCTATATCGGTGTTGCTTTATTCGGTCTTTCGGTTGTGTTCCAGCTTGTCACCCTGCCGACCGAATTTAACGCAAGTCACCGCGCCGTCAATGCTATTTCAAACAACGGTATCCTGACCGACGACGAAATATCGGGTGCCAAAAAGGTGCTGACCGCCGCCGCTATGACCTACGTCGCGGCATTGGCCGTCGCCGTTATGCAGACGTTACGTTTGCTGTTGCTCGTTTCGGGTTCAAGAAGGCGCAGATAAATAGAATCAAACCAAATAAACAAAGCCGAGAGATCAGAATCTCTCGGCTTTGTTGTTTAATCAAAATATCCCTTATAAACTATTTTCAAATCGCTTTCGGGAAACAAATGCGCATAAAGATCGACAAAATAATCGTCGGTCATACAGGCTATATAATCAACCACTATCTGATTAGGCTCGGTCGATTCATAAGGCTTTTTATGTTGATAATACGAACCCTTCACAAAATCAATATGATGTGTGAAGATGGGTGACTCGGTATTCCCCGACTTCAGATCATCGAGCAATCGGCAGTACATCTCGCGCATCATGGGGCGCACGGTACTGTGCAACGATTCTTCTATGCTTTTTGATTTATAAATGCGCTCATAGTTATCGGCTTTGGCCTTTTTCAAGGCCTCAAAATGCTCATTATCCATTCTGATATACGGTTTGCCGTAACTGTTCTCAATAATATTGACAATCAAATTGTTGATTATCTCGGCATTGTTAGTACCGATAACGCCATCGTCAAAATCGCCTCTTTCGACAATATCGGTGCGCTCTGCGTCCTGACGGTCCTTACCGAGATAGGCAATTATATCCGAAATACGCATTACACACCCCTCAAGCGTTGAGGGAACAAGCTTTCTGACGTTGGCTTTATCTATATAACAGCCTTCAATAAGGCGGTCGAATTCCTCAAAGCTTTCAAGCGGCTTCGGATGGTATTCACTTAATTCCATCTCACCGTCGTGGGAGGCGATACCGTTCAAGGTCTGCAAACTGATGTTATACGGAAAGACCTTGTCAAGCACCCTCACAGAATGAATGTTGTGACTGAAATGCCGACCCGTTTCGGCAAATATAAGTTCGTCCAGAAAGGTCTCCCCCGCGTGCCCGAACGGAGTGTGACCGATATCGTGACCGAGGGCAATGGCCTCAATAAGGTCGAGATTAAGATTCAGTGCACGGCCTATGGTACGAGCGATCCGTGACACCAACTGAACGTGAAGTCCGCGCCGTGTTATATCGTCATTTTTATAAAACGAAAAGACCTGCGTTTTATCGGAATAACGGTTATAGTAAGGACAATGCATTATCTTGTCGATATCGCGTATAAACGCAGTTCGCCACACGCTTGCCTTATCGCGGTCGGGGTCACGGCGCAGAACGCCTGTATCTTTGAAAGCCACTTGAGGCAACGTGTTATTTTCACGGTCGCTTTGCATACGTCCTGCCAAGCCTTCCGATAAACGCTCATATCTGGGCAACTGTCTCACCTCTTTAAAATCTTCTGCCCGAGCCGCCGAAGCTTCGACCGCCACCCGAGAAACCGCCCCGTCCGCCCGAATTGGACTTGGGACGCGGAGTTCTTATAATGTTGCGGTAAAGAAATATCTCGCGGCTCACCGTAACACGAAAAGTGTCACGCATAATATAGTCGTCGGCACGGTAGTTATATCTTACCGACTTTAATTTGGATTTCATCACACCGACCGAAATAAATCCGACAATTACACCGATAACGGCGGCAATTATCAACAGATGATACCACCTGATTTCAGAGTCAAATTCAAAGCCCCACTCGTCGTAATCGTCAAGGTCACCGCCTGCTTCAATATAATCGGTGATATACTGCTCACTCAACGTGCCGAAGAATTGAAATGCCTCGGCATAATATTCGGCCTTTATGTAGGGTGTGAGTTTATCAAAAATATCGTCCTGCTTATTGAGGTCGATAGCGGCATTACAGCCGCCCGAAACGAGAATATAACCCTCGTTTATGTCCTCACAGTACAAAAACATTACGCCCGATTCGGCATAATTATTGTCAATATAATAATCCTCGGCAAAATTTCTTAAGTCATAAACGTCTCTTGCGGTCACGACCACAATATCGGCACCTGCGCGTTCACTGTTGAAGCCCAATTTCACCGACAAGACGTATTCCTCCTCATCGGTCAGAACGTCACCGTGATCGCGTATGTAACGGTAACCGTTATCGGCCGTATAGGTCGTAACGGCCGACGCCGAAAACGCACACAAAAGTAACCCCAACACAAGGCAAAGGACAAAAAGCCTTTTGATCATAAAAAGCCACCTGCCCTTCCGATAAGGAAAAGCAGCAGGAACGCTCCTGCCGTCACGGCCGATGTAATAAGGCCGAACCACTTCCAGAAGGCGGCTTTATCCATCGGCAGATTGCCGACGAATTTGCCCGTCTGTCCGTTCATCGCAAAGGTGTACTTCTGCCCGTTCCACGTGGTGTTAAGCACCCAAACGGGATAAAGCGCATACTTTACGTTGCCGTTAAAATTTCTTATGGAGCTGTGTTCGGTCCTTACCGACGTAAAACCTATAACGGTATTTCTAAAGGCATCCTCGGTGCTTTGCTTGATTCTCTGATTGGCTCTCGACTTACTGTTTTCGGCATCAATGTCGTATTTATCGGCAAAATACCCCGCAAGATAGGCCGTGTTAAAATCCACCGCCTCAGAAAAATCATACGGTTCAAGCGACTCCATAAGGTCATTCGGCATTTTTGAAGAGCCGTCGACGGGAACGCGTTCAAACGCCACCTTGCCTGCACGAAAAACCGAATAATACTGCGTTTCGGTGTAATTGTAGTTGCGGTCCATCCAATGACGGACACGTGTGGCACGGTAACGGATATCGGCCTCGACACCCGTGTTGAACAACCAAAAAGGTACGTACACACCCTTTATCTCGTCGATTTTCGCCTGACTTTTGAACACCTTGGGCAACAGACGTTTGCCCTTGAAATGCTCAAAAAGACGGCTTTTGGCGGCATTCTTATCAAGCTTGAACGGAATGACGTAATCGGGCTTAAAGCAACCCGAAAGCCGTCCCGACAAAATGACAGGATTGCCGCAAAACGGACAGCTTGTTGCCGAAGTGTTGGCATCGGCAATTATTTCACCGCCGCAGGAATTACAAAGGTAGACGTCAAGCGAGTCGGCTTCATCCCCTGCCCATTGGGTCTTAGGTTCTTCTTCCCACTCGGTCGAGTCTTCCTTTTGATTATTTAAAAGTTCATTATAGTCCTTAACTGCATCAACGCTTAATTCCGAATCGCAAAATTCACATTTGAGTTCCTGAACATCGGAGTCAAACTGCAACGCGCCGCCGCAGTTAGGACATTTAAATTCGAGAACTTCGGACATTTTTATCCCTTATTTCTTATCAAGGTCGTCAAAACGGTCACCGCACTCGGGGCAGAACTTAGGAGGATTCTTTGGGTCCTCAGGTTCCCATCCGCACTTGTCACAACGGTACAGCGGTTCACCTTCGGGTTTCTTGGCACCGCATTCGGAACAGAACTTTCCGTGTATTTCAGCACCGCAGGAGCATTTCCAACCGCCTACGGGCTTAGCTTCTCCGCACTCCGAACAGAATTTGGAGGTGTTGACGGTACCGCACTTGCACTTCCAACCGTCAGCGGCTTGAGGCTTATTACCACCCATTTTGTAAAGGTCACCTGCGTTGATACCGCCGGCAGAAGCGGCCATTCCCATACCGATAAAGCCGTTCATGGCACCGCTTTCATTCTTGGCGGCCTCCTTCATGGCAACGGCCTGCGCATCGGTCAAGGTGGCGGCGGCCATAGTGGGATCACGAAGGATAGCGGCGCGTTGAGCCTCCTTGATAAGCTCGGCATCTTGGGGGTCAAGCGTTATGGGGTTAAGTGCAATGGATACCACCGCAATACCGCGAAGCTCGGTCCATTTAGCGGTCAGCGTACCATTCATAAGTGTTGCTAATTCTTCGGCGTGACCGGGCAACGCGCTGGGGCGCACCTGACTTTCCGAAATTCTGGCAAACGAAGGCTGTAACGCGCTGATAAACTCGGTCTTTAACTGATTGTCGATTTCCGAACGGGTATAATCCCCCTCGATGTTACCGCAAACATTGGTATAGAAAAGCAACGGATTGACAATTTTATAGGAATAAATACCGTTGCAACGCACCGAAACGTCGATATCAAGACCGATATTGCGGTCGACCACCCTGAACGGAATCGGCGACGCGGTACCGAATTTGTTATCAACGATCTCCTTAAGATTGAAGTAGTAGACCCTTTGATCCTTTCCTGTATCACCGCCAAAGGTAAAGCGGCGGCCGATGGTTCTAAAAGTATCAACGATACTCTCACCTAAAGGTCCTGTAAAAATGCTGGGTTCAGTCGAGGTATCATAAACGAACTCACCGGGCTCTGCCGAAACCTCAACCACCTTACCCTGCTCGACTATCATCATACACTGACCGTCGGCAACAGCGATTACCGAACCGTTGGAAATAACGTTATCACTGGCCTTCGTATTGGAAGAGCGTCCCGAAACCTTCTTTTTGCCCTTTACGGCAAGTGTATCGGTATCGATAGCATCACAATAAAAATATTCCTTCCATTGATCGGCCAGAGTGCCGCCCAAAGCTCCTAAACCTGCTTTAATAAGTCCCATATAAATACCCCTTTCGAAAAATCATTGTATAAATCAAGAAAACATCGGTGTCGACAGATAGCGTTCACCCGTATCGGGCAAAAGCGCCACTATCGTTTTACCTTCATTTTCGGGTTGACGAGCCAAATGAACGGCGGCATAAAGCGCCGCTCCCGACGAGATTCCAACCAAAACACCTTCGGTTTTGGCAAAAAGGCTTCCCATATTCATAGCATCCTCGGTCTTGACCGCGATGATCCCGTCAATAACTTCACGGTCTAAATTTTCGGGTATAAAGTTTGCACCGATACCCTGAATACCGTGCGGTCCTGCCGTACCCTTCGACAGAAGCGGAGAGTCAAACGGCTCGACCGCAACGGCTTTGATATTTTTGTTCTGTTCTTTCAAATATTTTCCGACACCCGAAAGCGTTCCGCCCGTTCCGACACCCGCGACAAAAAAGTCGACCTCGCCGTCACAGTCACGCCATATTTCGGGTCCCGTAGTGTCATAATGTACCCGTGGGTTTTCGGGGTTGACAAACTGTCCCGCAATGATGCTTCCCTCGATTTCGGATTTAAGCTGTTCTGCCCTTTCAATAGCGCCCTGCATACCTTTTGCACCTTCGGTCAGAACGATCTCGGCACCGAAAGCCTTCAAAAGATTTCTGCGTTCAACACTCATTGTATCGGGCATCGTGAGAATACAACGGTAGCCCCTTGTCGCGGCCACCGCAGCAAGACCTATCCCTGTGTTACCGCTTGTCGGTTCAATTACGGTCGAACCCTGCTTTAAAAGGCCCTTGCTTTCAGCATCGAGTATCATAGCCAACGCAACACGGTCTTTGGCACTGCCTGCAGGATTAAAACCCTCCAGCTTCACAAGAATTCTGGATTTAAGTCCCAATTTTTCTGACAGGTTGACCGTCTCCAAAAGCGGTGTATTGCCGACAAGCTCGGTCATCGAACGGAACAGTTTCATCAATTTACTCCTTAAACAATTAAATAATACGTATTACTCAGTCTTTTCAATTATTGCGCCGGGTAGCTTTTTAAGTACCCCTACCAAAGGCAAGATGAGTATTCCCGACACGGTATTACCAATGCAATGAACAACGTCAAACGGCAGACCTGCTCCTATCCAGACCCACATCTGCTCCCACCTCAAGCCAAACAACAGCATCTGTGCAGGTGCGTAAAGCACACCAAACAGTATGCCGTGAAGACCCGCCACCGCCATATAGACAACTACGGCGATTTTAGGCGGCATATTTTTGGGTAACAGCATAACTATTCCCCAAAGCACCGTCCAGACATAAAGATACGGCAACGCCCACGTTCCGAAGCCCGAATAAAAAAGCGTCAGAAAAACATAAACGTATATGGGGATAAGTGCCTTAACACGGTATACCACCGTAAAGATAACGATAAACATTGCCAACAAATGGATGTTGGGCAAGACTTCCATCGCAATATCGGAAATAAACATCAGTGTGCCGAACGACGCAAACAGAACTATCTGGAACAGTACGCGTCCGGTCTTACTCATTATTTTTCTACCTTGAAGCAATACTCGGCATCGGGGGTAACCTCGGTCTTGTCAACACCCGTCAGGGCATATTCATTGTTGATGTAAAATGCCCAATAGGACTTGTCAACGTTATAATTGGCAACAATGCCGTTGACCTTTTTAACATAAAGGCCGTAATCGCCTTCCTCGCCCTCAATAAGTCCCACACTCTGCAAAGCGGCACCAACCGTCTTTTCATTAGTGTAAACTCTGAAAAGTGTATCGTACCCGTCCTTGTCGGTCACGCGGAAGATAAACGACACCTTACCGTTGCCGATATCGGTCGGCGCATTGCCGTAACCGTCGGCAGGTGCCGAGGCAGTCGACGAGGTGCTCTCGGTACTTGATACCGACGAGGTGACCGACGAAGTTGCACCGTCATCCTTTGATTTGTCGCACGAAGTAAGCACAAGTCCCATAACCGCAATCAGGACGATGCAAACAACTGCAGACAAAATTCTAAATAATAAATTTGTCTTTTTCATTTTTGTTTGCTCCTTAAAATTTATTAGCCTTTTTATTCGGCACTCGCAAACCTTTGGATCTCCCAAAATTCAAGGCTTTTCGGACCGGGTCTTCCGACTTAAAAATCAAACCTTCGTCAGCCTTCTCAAAACTTTTGCTTCAATGACTTTTCCTCTTTTGCGGTCAAGAGTGAGACGAATTTTAAAAAACGATACTCACGGCGGCGTGCCCGTACAGGATTTTCACCTGTTTCCTCTAAAGTCCAATTTAATTTTATCACTTTTCACATGGGTTTTCAACTGTATTTTAAAGGAAAAGCCGCGTTTTGCCAGAGCAAAACGCGGCTTTAAAATTTTATGTTTTAAAATTATTTCGTATGCAAAACGTGTTTTCCGTCCTGCAACTGATAAACGTAAACATGGTCGACTATCAGCTTGTTGGACTCGGTCCACGCAGGTGAATCATCAGGTTCAATAACACCCTGACGGTTACAGTTATCGACAACGATCTCGTACTCACCCTCGGCCGTCTTATCGTCGACGCAATCCACAAGATAAGCGTATGTTTTATCGGCATCATCAATAAGTGCATTTATCTGTATTTGGGTAAGGTATGAGCTATTATAATGAGGCTTTACTATCTTAAATTGGCTGATGTGCGCGCCGTTTATCTTAACGTCGGCATATTCACCTGCCGTAAAATTGGTGTACTCAATTCCGCCCTCAACCTTAGCCTTAATATAATTGGCAATAAAATAGTCGACCGCCTTCATAACAGACTCGTCGGTAAAGGCGTTTATAACGATCTTTTTGCCGATAGTGACGATAATAAAATCGTGACTGCGACGGTTGTTCAAAGAACGCAAATGCTCCAGAGCCTGAGCCGACTCGGTTCGGTTGGTGTTACCGACAAGAATCTCGTATTTGTCAATTCCGTCGGACGCGGTATCGGCAATATTTTTTATGCCTTTAAGTCCAAGATCCTTTTTGAGTGCCGAGAAAAGCGACAAAGCCTTGGCGGTAGCATCGGCCGACATACTCTCAGCGCGGACAAAGGTATAGACCGACTCGCCGTTTTCGTCGACGTAATTTACCGTCTCGGTCGAAAACTGAGTATTGGTGGCGCCGTCATTTTTATCATTTTTTCCGCCGCAACCGGCCAAAAGACACAATGATAAAACTAAAATCAAGCACAAAGAAATTACTCTTTTCATAAATAATCCTCCCGATAATATCTGTTTTAGTTTTATCCCTATTCAAGCAAGGTGTCAAGAAAGAAGAGGACATCTTTATGGTTTTGTGACCACCTTTGTTACTTTTGCTTAAAAATCCGACCTTTTATTTAATATCTTGTTTTTAAAAGAATTCGGAGATACTCCAAAACTCTTTTTAAAAGCACGGCTAAATACATATATTGAAGAAAATCCCAAGGCTTCGGACACGGCTGAAACCGAGTGTTGTTGCAGAAGTCCCTTTGCCGTCTGCATCCTTCTTTGATTCCGATAAGCTATGATCCCGACACCGTACCTTTTTTGAAAACAACGGTCAAGATAGCATTTACTGTAATTAAAGCGTTTTGCAAGGTCGTCCAGATTAACGGCGAAGCCTTGGTTGGAGTCAATATAGGCTTTCACCTGTTTTTCCACGGGCAAAAAGCGACTTTCCGACTCAAAAACCTTTTTAAAATTATCCGCAATCAGCATCTCAAGCAGTTGGATAAGCTTGGCCTTACGTGATAAAGCAGAGGTGTTTGTGTCAACGATTTCATAAAACAGATTCAATGCCTGCTCTGTATCATTAAAATACACAAACGGAGTCAACGGAAAATCTGAAAACGCATCCTCTCTTATCCATCGGGTCTCTTGCTCAGACAGATGGTCTCGGTCATTAAAGCAAACGGGAACCTTATGGCTGTCGACGGTATGCGTGATATCAAAATGTATGTGCGGCTGCACAAGGTCGGTTTTTATTGCTTTAAAACTGTGCGGCACATTGGGTCTGATAAAGATAAACTGACCCGTTTTGCAAGAATAATCGACCTCGTTATAATTTAAAACAAATTCACCGTCGGCAATGTAGATAAGCTCATAATCAAAAATTATACGGCGCTTTAATTCGTCATTACGAGGGATGACCGAATGCATTGCAACACGGATATGCGGATTGATAACTGAAATGTCTAACATAATACACCACCGCAAGAAATGTTAAATAAAAGACAAGTTGTGTCATTT
>JAGBXM010000004.1 GCA_017629275.1 Clostridia bacterium | reverse complement strand
GACAGTGTTACCCACGGCGCGGTGGCGAACGGTGAGATAAACTATGAAACGGTTTATTGGAACCGTCTGAAGCAGAAGATAAATGCCGTCAGAAGTTACGTGCCGGTCAACGTTATCAATGCAGGTATTGGAGGCATTACGGCAAACGCTTCGCTCGGTCGGATGGAGAGTCAGGTGTTGGCGCACAACCCTGATCTTGTCATTATCTGTTTTGGTCTTAACGATGTCAACGGAACACTCGAAAGTTATCTTTCGGCTTTGAAAGAAATGTTTACGCGTTGCAAGGAAAAGGGCGCCGACGTCATTTTTATGACACCCAATATGCTCAACACACGTGTTGCTCCCGACACGGCACAGGTGCATTTTAATTACGCGGGTAAGACGGCTCAAATGCAGTTGAGCGGCAAAATGGATAAATATATTTATTCGGCCATCGACCTTGCCAAAGAAATGGGCGTTACGGTGTGCGACTGCTACTCCAAGTGGAAGAAACTGAGCGAGACCGAGGACATCACGATGCTTCTCGCCAACCGTATCAACCATCCAACCAAGGAAATGCACGAGCTGTTTGCAAACGCACTTTTCGATTGCATTTTCGAGACCCCTGCCGAAACGGTCGAGTCCGACAGTACGATGTTTAACGGCAAATAAAGAAAAAGCAGTAATTGTTCCACACAGAACAATTACTGCGTTATAAATTCCTTACATATCGAAAAAAGCACCTGCGTTGTGGCACCCTCCGTAAGGAAGGTGCCACAGCTATATTTGCTTTGTCAAACATCAAAAACGATGTTACACCCTGCGGCTAAACTATATGGGCACACTAACGATATTGCACTTTGTTTAAAAATATGGTATAATTTTAAAAAAGGGTGTTTTAACAAGTAATTATAAAATAACTTTTAAGGAGAAGAAGTATAATGGGATTATTTGGACCTTCTAAAAAAGAAAAAGCATTACAAGCTGAAATAGAAAGACTAACGGGTTTACTTTTACCGGAACAAAGAGATATTGAGAATCTTAATCAACAAATATCTAACCTACAATCAACAATTGCAAATTTAGAAAAGACTATAAATAACAACAACGACAAAATCGGTAATTTAAACACACAAATTAGCAAACTTGACCAAGAAATATTAGAAAAACGTAAGCAGCTTGCTGTTTTTGAAGTTGACATTAATGCATTGGATTATGGCTTGTACAAACCTACTTTTGAGTTTGCAAATTCCGATTTATACAAAGAAGAGTTGAATAAATTAAGGGATAAGCAAAAACAATGTATTAAGAACGATAACGCCGCTTTTGGTAACACAAATTGGCAGGTAAATGGAAGTGCTGCTCAAGGACGCACAATGGTAAATAATTATAAAAAGTTACTATTGCGTGCATTTAATGTAGAGTGTGATGATATTGTTGCCAATGTTAAGGTTTCGAATTTAGATCGTTCAATTGAAAGAATAGAAAAAATCAGCGAGCAAATATCTAAATTGGGAAAAACTATGGCAATAGGTATTTCGCCTGGATATGTACGTTTGAAAATTGAAGAAGTTAAGCTTGCTTTGGATTACCAGCAAAAGAAACAAGAAGAAAAGGAACGTCAGAAAGAATTAAGAGCACAAGAGCGTGAAGAGGCAAAGGTGATTAAAGAAATCGAAGAAGAAAGAAAACGCCTCAAAAAAGAGCAGACCCATTATGAAAATGCCTTAAAAACAGTTTTGGCACAGATTGAAAAGAATGGTGAAACTGCAGAATTGATAGAAAAGAAAGTTCAATTAGAGAGTCAAATTAGTGATACTGCAAAAGCTATTGAAGATGTTGATTATAGGGAAGCAAATCAAAAAGCAGGGTATGTATACATCATAAGTAATATAGGAGCATTTGGAGAAAATGTCTATAAAATTGGTATGACAAGAAGACTCGATCCTCAAGAACGCGTGGATGAATTGAGTGATGCTTCGGTTCCTTTTAATTTTGACATTCATGCAATGATTTTTACGGAAGACGCACCTGGATTAGAAACCGCCTTACATAATGCTTTCGAATCTAAGAAATTAAATAAAATTAACACGCGTAGAGAATTCTTTGCTGTTTCTTTGGATGAAATCAAATCAGAAGTTAGAAAGAATTTTGATAAGACTGTTGAATGGGTGGATATTCCCGAAGCCGAACAATATAGGCAATCTAAACTTTTGAATGAATCTTAATATCCAATGGCTGTCAGGCATCAATACCTATTAATATATTTGTTTTTGAGATAGGTATTAGTTCAAAATGCGTAACCCACTATGACACTTTCGAATTTGAAAGTGTCATTTTTATATGCAAGAAAAGGAGACAACTTCTTTACGAAGTGTCCCCATTGCCGGCGCTTTTTTATTTACGTGGATATTTATTCCGGTATATATTCTAAAATATCTTCAACGCGACAGTTCAAAGCCGAGCACAATTTATCAATGGTTTTAGTTTCTATGTTTTCATTTGCTTTGAGTCTTCTGACGGTTTTGCTGTCAATTCCGCATTGTTCTCTTAATTTATAGGTTGAAAAGCCTTTTTGTTTCATGATAATCCACAATTTATCGAACACGATCATAAACGTCGCCCCCCTTGACATGATTTATTATGGGGGTTATAATCCTAAATATTAAGGGGATAAAATCCCCATATAAGGGAGAGGTTTATGATTAAACGGGTCATTATAGCAGGATGTAGAGATTAGGGTAACGAGAGTCGAACCCGTTACGCCTTAAAATCAATAATTTTTCACCTTGTCTTGCCTCATCACTTGTAATACGTCGGTATTACTGCGTTCTTCGTCTTCGCCCTTTTAAAAAATTCTTTGATTTTAAGGTCGAAGAGTTTATCTCGTGCGCTTTTTTTCGAAAGGCGAAGCGCGAAATTCGCAGTAAGGCTTTCGCCTTACAAGAATAAACGCAAGAATGGCGGGAAAAAGCGGCGAGAGAAACCGCAATGTGTTCAACTCTCGTTACCCTACAGTAACTATGAAGAGGCGGAAGCGTACATAGACCATTGTATATCAAGAATTCGAAAGGAACATACAATTGTTATTATCTCGGGCGGGGCAAGCGGTGCCGATGCTATTGGTGAGAAATACGCCGAAAGAAATGGGTTTGAGGTTGAGAGGTATCCTGCCGAATGGAACAAATACGGCAGAAGTGCGGGGCCGAAACGAAACGAGCAAATGGCTTCAGTATGTGATTTTGTGATCTGCTTTTGGGATGGCAAAAGTAAAGGCACTAAATCAATGATTCGGTACGCAAACAAATATGGCAAGCAGGTCAGAATAAAAAAATATAAGCATAAACACACTTTAAAAATAAATACTTGCAAACAAAAATGCTCATTCACTTAAATCAAGTGAATGAGCATTTTTTATTGGTTAATTAAAGAAAATACTGTGCGAGGTTGTATTTTACGACCAGTGCGGCGAATACAATGGAAACCATCGAAAGAAGCTTGATAAGGATGTTGATGGCAGGACCTGCGGTATCCTTGAACGGGTCACCAACGGCGTGTGACGGCGGTGTGAATTGGCAATAACGGATAAAAAGGTTAAGCGGTAAGAAAAACAGTCTCTGCTGTATAGCAGAGACTGTTTTTCTTTACGACAGGGGTTTACCCCAATTATTGCCGTTTTTTAAAATGGAAAGCTGCCAATTATTGGCCGAACAGTATGCCAAACCGTAGTCGCGCCAATAAAATTTCCCATCGTTCTTTTTAATGATACATACATACAACTCATCGCGTGAAATATTGCCCTTTGAGTTTTGATACGATACATCGAGATATACTATCGCTCGGCCGTAGCCATCCTTTTCCACTACATAAGAACTGTTATATGAGGCTCCGCTTGGGTTGACCATCTCATCCGCTACCGCCTGTTTGGCTGCCGATACATAATAGTAATCATCGTTTTCCGTCGTGTTTTCTTCGCTCCCACCAAAACATCCCCCGAAAGAGCAAACGATCATAATTGGCAAGAGAATTAACAACAATGTTTTTTTCATAAGTGTTATGTCCTTTTTAATTATATAACATCACTGCTTACTCAAAAGTTTACTCATATCATTCAATATAGTAATCAATTAAAGATGCCATTTCGTTTTTTAGCGAATCAGGGAAATAACCATTACAAATCAATGTGATATTTGATATAGGTCCATTCTTCAACCGCTCAAATAATTCAGCATATCGGCTTCGCTCACCGTATATATACCAACGGTCTGAATATCCTCCACCTACCGGAGTTACGGCAATGCAAAAACTAAATGTTTCATAATTACGATAATCATAATTGAAGTAATCATCCAATTCTGCTCGTCCGGTAATTATAAAGTTTCTGCCAATATATGAGTACGGGCTATATTTCACATCACTGTAAGAAGGCAAAGTGTCATACTTTTTAAGGAATTCTTTTTTTTGTTGTTCCTTTTTTTCAATCAGGCAGGCATCGTAGGCAGCACTTAAATATGCTAAATCTGTTGATTTTAAATAGGAATTTTGAATGTTATCGACAAGGGTATTATCATTTTTGACTTCTAACGAAAGAAGTCCGTCAACAGATTTAACAGTGGCTTCCTCAGGGAAATACACAACGTTATATTTCTTCAGTTCGTACCCACTTACTTTAGGGTTCAAAGCCAAGAAATCAGTCATTTTGTTAAAATCGGCTGTTTCTCCCGTACTTTCATATTCATTGAGCATATCCTCAAACATATTTTCTAAAGTCTTATCCGATTTTCTTGATAAATCTATAATTATCATCTGCGAATCTTTGAAGAAAAGAATTTTGTAATGAACATTGCCGGATTCATCAACTTTGCTTGAGTTACATAGCCAATAACTAGCCTCTAATTCCTTTTGCATAGAAGCCTTATCGGCAAATGTTGTTTCGCCACATCCTGCGCAGAAAACAAACATCAAAAGTATAGCCATACATATTGAGGCTAATTTATGTAGATTCATTTGTTTACCTCCTCCCTAATTGCCAAATTGGTTAAAAGCGATGATCGTCAGACAGCTTAATATTCTTCAACGAATCGTTCGTTATCAAGGTGTTGATTCTATAAAGCGATTCCGAACCAAGTTCGTAGCTTTCTTTCGAACTTATAATTCCGTTACATATAATTTTTTTGAAGCTTACAGCATTATCGTCGGTAGATTCTTCTTCCAGACTAAGCGCATTCAGCATGTTATTCCACGCCTTATCTTCGGTGCTGTAATTGTAAAGCACATACCCTGATTGTGTGTCGATACCGATTTTTAACAGATAATACTTGTACCCAACAAGTGCATCAGATAGTTTTTCTCCATCAATACACCACGCCGCTTGCAGATTGAATTCAACATCTTCGCCGCCAAAAACGTCGGTCTTACACTTTTCGCTCAAATGGGCAAATGTGTTTTCAGCCTTGACCAAAGCTTTTTCTTCCTTTGTTTCTGCGGTATCGTATGCCTCGGCATAGTTTGCTTCGGCTAAGTAGCCGCTCACTTCTTTCCCACATCCGCAGAAAACGCCTACCAGCATGACCGCCATAAGTAACATTGCTAAAACTCGTTTTTTCATAATTAGTTACTCCTTTGTTACCGTAGCATGCTCTTTGTTATGTAAAACAATTATCAATCGATCTCTGTAAGGTATATATTCCGACTCAAACAGCAGGGTGCTGCCCATCTTATCGTTTTCATAGCTCGCCAAAACTTCTCCCTCGGCTTTATCCGCACCCTTTGTGCCGAATTTCTTATCAAAACTTTCAATGATTTCTGAAATGATGCCGTGATCTTCCGTACCATCCTCGTTGCTTGCGAAATTTATCATTATATACATTTCGTAGAGTTCTTTATTTTGGTTAAATGAAAAACCCCACCCTGGACAGAAGTACGAGTAATTTATTTTGTCGACTCCCTCTTCAGATGTCGACAGTTTAGTAAGAGTTGCCGAGCCTAAAAACGACCAATCAAAATTGGTATCTCCCTCAGAAATGTTTTCTGTTAAATAACCGTTGTTTGCGGTTGCATCGTTTAACTCTGGCACAGCATAGCCCTTGTCACCCATGACCTTGCAAAAACTGTCATAGCTCTGTCCGAATTTAAGACCTAACGGCAACCAAACAGTTTCGTTCTTTTTACCGCTGTCCTTTTCCTCTTCACCGCAACCGCAGAATAGCCCTAAAAGCATAACGGTCAATAAAAATAATGCTAAAATCCTCTTTTTCATAATGCTTACTCCTTATGGTTTAATATTCTATAACAGCAACTTTTAAGTTGCGTATTACCTATTACTTTTGTGTTCCTTCAAAATTCTTCGGATGGTTCGCTCGCTGTAGTCGTATTTTACGGCGAGGGCTTTTATGTTGTTGCCGTTGTAATCGGCTATGATGCAGTCGTAGATATACTGCTTGTTAAAAAACTCCACGGGGAAGGTCACCTGCTGTCCCCGATATTCGTCAAATATCATCTTCGCACATTCAAGCCCTGCCGAATCTGCAATGTCATGGTATATTCCGTTCAGATTTTTGTTGTCGTTTTTATTTCCCATACCCGTTGCTCCCTTGCGCATTTTATTAAGTATAAAGGTTTTGTGCGGACATATCCATTGTCACACGACAAGAAAAATGTCCATCCGACAAATTATGCTTTCTATAAATAAAGAGGGACATTTTTGAAAAAATTACGAAATATTTTAAAAAAAATAAAACCTATCGACATACAATTGTCGATAGGTTTGTGAGCTTTTGGTTACATACTGCGCGTGGTCAGCCGTTCCACTCAACATAGTCGGCATCCCAATTAAACTGTGCCAGAGCTGAGATGTTCGAGTTAGCAGGTGCATAGATAGTTAGGTCAACATCACGCTGGTACATCGTGGAAAAAGCGTGAGAAGCAACCGTTATATTGTTGGATTTTATGTAAACCTCGGACAGCTTGCGGCACTCTGTAAATGCATTGGTCCTGATTTCAGTAACACTTAACGGTATTACAATGCTTGTGATATTTTTGCAATTGGCAAAGGCCTGCTCGCCGATATATTGCAAAGTTTCAGGCAAGGTAACAGATTTTAGAACACTTTCATAATAAAATGCAGAATTTCCAATGCCGATCACCGTTTTCCCGCCGATAGTTGATGGAATATCATAAACTCCGGAAGTGTTTTCGGTCATAATCCCCGTTATTTCAACACCGCCACTTACTTCACGGACGCTAAAGGTCTGTGTGTCAGGCGTTGAAGATGATGTTGAGGGTTTACTACTTGGGGCAGTCGTACTAACCGTTGATGACGGTTTACGAGATGATGTATTGCCTGATGCGGTGCTTGACATCTTACTGTTTTCAGAATCAGGGTTTTCAGTATCGCCAATGTTACCCGATGTATCTTCAGAGTTTGTGTTGCTTGAAGATGTGGACGAAGTGTGACTGCCTGAAGTGGTGTTTTGGGATAGGCTGTTGGTCGAGGAGCCGTCAGATCGGTCGGGCTGAGAATGATCATCAGAAGATGCTTGTGTTGTGGAGCTTTGAGGGCTCGCATTACTATTGCTATCATAAGAAGAGTTTAAATCTGCAACGGTGCTATGCTCTTCTGATTGCAGAACAACAAGGTTATTTGATGTGTTATTGTTGTGGCTTTTTGGGGCGCTCAACCAATACATCAGAAGGGTTATCACAACAAAAACCAACATTGCGGCCGCAATAAGCAAGGATGCAATTTTCAAAGCCGCGGCGTTGCGTTGTTTGCGTGCAACGGCGGCGACCACCACCGCCCCCTTAGTCTTTTGGCCGAGCACCGAATGAAGAATCTCAGCGGCAACCGCCATACTTAAGAGATTTGTACCAATGGCATTACGCAGAGCCGTTGTGATAAGTGTTATGATGTCACCGCCGTAAACAGCCCTTTCAATTCCGCGGATTTTGAGAAGCTCTTTCAGCTTGCGTTTGGCGGCATTTAATCGGCTATAAACCGTTGTTGCGGGAACACCCTGCATTTTAGCTATTTCCGTCACTCTTAAGCGGTCGTAATATATAAAGGTCAGCAGTTCAACATCGGCAGGGTCCATTTGTGAAAGAACTGCAGTAACATCGGCCTTGACCTCGGCCGAATAATTGTCGGCAGTATCGTCTATCTCAACGAGTTCTTCATCTTCCAGAGGGTCAGCACCCGTGGCAGAGATTTTCTCAGCCATTGCTCTGGCGCAGGTAACGGCAATTTTTCCTGTCCAAGTGACGAATGCTTCAGGGACCTTTAATTTACCAAGATTTGCATAAATATTGGTATATGTCTCCTGAACGGCATCATAAACATCCTCGTCACGGCGCAGATACTTTCTTGAAATTCCGAGAACATAGCGGTAGGTTTGCCAAAACAGTTTTGAAAAAGCGTCCTTATCACCGTTCTGTGCTTTTTTTACGGTTTCAGGGTCAACAGAGTCAGCGGTCATATTACTGACGCAAAACGGGCATATACCCGGATTATCTGACAAAGGATATGCATTTTGAGAGAATTGTTGCTCGTCCAAATTGTTCACCCCCAAAAGTATAAAGTGACAAGATATAATATTATAATACAATTTATACCTGTACTTGTCAACTGTGCCATGTCGCAAAAAAGCAGCACAAACACACTTTAAAAATAAATATTTGCAAACAAAAATGCTCATTCACTTAAATCCGGTGAATGAGCATTGTTTATTGGTTAATTACAGTAAATACTGTGCGAGGTTGTATTTTACGACCAATGCGGCGAATACGATGGAGACCATCGAGAGAAGCTTGATAAGAATGTTGATGGCAGGACCTGAAGTATCCTTGAACGGGTCACCGACGGTGTCGCCGACAACGGCACCCTTGTGCTGTTCGGAGCCTTTACCGCCGAAGTTACCGCCTTCAATGTGTTTCTTGGCGTTATCCCAGGCACCGCCCGAGTTGGACATAAATATTGCAAGTAAGAAGCCTGAAACGGTGGCACCGCCCAAAAGACCGACAACACCCTTGAAGCCGAGAATGAGTCCGCTTACAACGGGAACAACGATGGCAACGACGGTGGGGAGAACCATTTCCTTAAGACTTGCCTTGGTGCAAAGGCTTACGCATTTTGCATAGTCGGGGTCGGCATTGCCTTCCATAAGACCTGCAATCTCGTGGAACTGACGGCGAACCTCTTTAACGACCGACTGTGCGGCCTTGCCGACCGACTCCATAGTAAGAGCGGCAAATACAAAAGGCAGGCAGGCACCGATGAACAGTCCGACCAGAACGGTGGGATCGGTAATATCGAATTTGAGAACTTCTTGAATTTCTTCGTTAGTTTTGCCTATTCCTCTAAAGACCTCTTTGACCTTGTCGATATAAGAGGCCATAAGCGCCAAAGCGGTCAAAGCGGCCGAACCGATGGCAAAGCCCTTGCCGGTTGCGGCGGTGGTGTTGCCCAAAGCGTCGAGTGCATCGGTACGGTGGCGAACTTCGGGCTCAAGACCCGACATTTCTGCGATACCGCCTGCGTTGTCAGCAACGGGGCCGTAAGCGTCGGTTGCTAAAGTGATACCCAAGGTAGAAAGCATACCGACGGCGGCCAAGGCAATACCGTAAAGGCCGTTGTTGTCACCTGCGGCAAAGTAAGCGATAAGAATACATACCGCAATAATAACGATGGGGAGTGCAGTCGACATCATACCGAGGCCTAAACCGCCGATAATAATGGTGGCCGAGCCTGTTTCGGATTTAGAGGCCAACTTCTTTGTGGGATTATAAGAGTCCGAGGTGAAATATTCGGTAGCCTGACCGATCAAAACACCTGCTACAAGACCCGAAAGGATAGCAACGTAAAGACCGATGTTCTCTTCGCCGAGCAGGAACCATACCAAGGGGAAGGCGATAATGGCAATAAGAATTGCCGAGAAGTTGGTGCCGCGGCTCAAAGAACCGAGCAGATCTTTCTGGGTTGCATTTTCTTTGGTACGAACGAGGAAGGTGCCCAAAACCGAGCAAACGATACCGATAGCGGCAATAAGCATGGGGACGGCCATTGCGTTGAGGGTGCCGAATGCAACAACACCCAATGCACAGGCCGAAATGACCGAGCCGACATAGGACTCGTAAAGGTCGGCGCCCATACCTGCAACGTCACCGACGTTGTCACCGACGTTATCGGCAATAACGGCAGGGTTTCTCGGGTCGTCCTCAGGGATACCGGCTTCGACCTTACCGACAAGGTCGGCACCGACGTCGGCCGCCTTGGTGAAGATACCGCCGCCGACACGGGCAAACAGAGCCATCGAGGAAGCACCCATACCGAAGGTCAGCATTGCGCTGGTGATGGTTTCGGGGGTCTCTCCGAATACAAATTTCAAAAGTGAGAACCAAAGTGCGATGTCAAAAAGGCCGAGACCGACAACGGTGAAGCCCATAACCGAACCTGCGGAGAAGGCAACACGAAGTCCCTTGTTCAGGCCTTCGCGACAAGCGTTGGCGGTACGTGCGTTGGCCGCGGTGGCAATTTTCATACCGACGAAGCCCGAAAGTGCCGAGAAGAAGCCGCCCGTTATAAATGCAAACGGCACGTAGAAGGTCAAAAGACCTAAAAATGCCATCGCGAGCAGGACGACGAACATAACGGCAAAGAACACACTTACAATTATGTACTGTCTTTTAAGATAAGCGTTTGCGCCCGAGCGGATCGACTGCGAAATCTTTTTCATTTTGTCGGTTCCTTCAGGGAACTTCAATACGCGTGTTGCGGTGATTACTGCAAAGAGCAGGGCGACCGCAGCTCCCACAAACGTGCAAAGAGCCAAGATTCTATCCATAATATTGGATTCCTCCTAAAATAATTTGGGCGCTATCCCTCTGATTTTGAGTATAACACCGCTAGTTTGTAAAATGGGGTAACAAATATTTTAATACAAAAAGTATTTGATTGTCAAGATTTTAACGAAAACATCCTTAAATATGCAAAAAGTGAACGGAATTTTTAAAATACATTGCAAATATTAAGAATCATTCTGCCCAAGCGGTTGGATCTGTCCAAAATTATGTATAGATTTTTTGACGTTTTTTCTGTTTTTTGAAAGTTTCTTGTGACATTTACAAAAGAAAATTAAATATTACAACCGCATTTGACAAAATGTTTTGACAGTTCAGAGGTATACTTGATAAAAATATAAAAAGGGACGTTGAAATATGATCAAAACAAGTGTAAAAACGGGCTCGGTCGATGCCGTGAAAATGTCGGTTGTTTTCTCAAAGGTTTTATCGCACGCGGCGGCGGTGGTTTTCGGGTTTCTTTTGGCTCGAACACACCTCGTCGGCGGAATGGCACCGCTCGGCGCCGCGTTTTCGGCAGGTGTGCCGATGCCGTTTTTACTGTCGGCGGCCATAGGCTCGGTCGCGGGGTACGTACTGCCCGGCGGAAATATTTACATATTAAGATATACGGCGGCGCTTTTGTGCATTGTGGCCGTCCGTTTTCTGTTGCAAGGTATTAAAGAGATCGGCAAGTCGGCTTTATGGTCGTTTATTACGGCATTTTCGGTGGTCGTAAGCATCGGCGTTGTGTCAAGCAGCGAAGAAATACTGCGCGGCATTGCGATGTCGGTTGTCGAGGGCGCCGTTGCAGGCGGCGGCGCTTACTTTTTGAGAAGGTCTGAA
The DNA here is from genome assembly GCA_017629275.1 of Clostridia bacterium. Taxonomy (GTDB): domain Bacteria; phylum Bacillota; class Clostridia; order Oscillospirales; family Acutalibacteraceae; genus UMGS172. The sequence goes on along the minus strand of JAGBXM010000004.1, from coordinate 49,912 downwards.
AAAGCACTTAAAAATCCTGCGACGGTATCAAGCAACGATTCGGCCGCATTGCTTATTTCGGCGGCACTCCTTTTGACCGCTGTTTATAATATTCAGTTAGACGGAATTTCATTAGGGCGCATCGGCGCTTTAATATTGATACTGTTTTCGGCACGGCTCGGCAAGGTGGGAACGTCGACCGTTGTCGGAATTGCTACGGCAGGCGGTATGATCCTTTGCGGCGGCCGACCCGAAACGGCGGTCGTTTTAGCCGTTATTTCATTACTTGCGGGCGTACTGTCGGGACTCGGCAAGTTGGTGGTTGCGGCATCACCCGTTGTGGTTACGGCACTTTGGACGGCCTTTACCTCGGCAAGTGCGGGGTCATTAGCACAGTTGATTGAAAGCACCGTTGCGGCGGTCATATTTCTCATAACACCCAAATCGGTGTCGGCTCCGTTGGGTCGGTATATCTCACCGCCCACCGTGACCCCCGACACTAAGGGATTAAGACGCACACTTACTATGCGGTTGGGCTTTGCCGCCGCGGCGCTTTACGGGGTCAGCGAGACGGTCGACGAGGTCTCGCGGTGCCTGTCAATATCCAAACGTCCCAATTTTGCCACCGTTTTGCACAATACCGAGGACGAGGTGTGCAAAGGCTGCAGTTTTCATATTTACTGTTGGGAAAAGCAACGCACCGAAACCGTCGATGCCGCGTTGGCTATGACCGATGCCATCCGACGGTGCCGTCCCATTGAACTTGCCGACGTTTCGAGTGAATTTTCCGAACGGTGTCTGCGAATCGAACGCTTTGAGGATGCATTGTCGCGCAATTACGGAGAATTTTTAAGCAGGGTATCGGCCGAAAAACGGGTCACCGAAATGCGCGAGGTCGTATCAGACCAGATGAACGGAATTGCCGATATGCTGTGTGAACTGTCTGAGGAGTTCAAAACGGCTCAAAGGTATGACATTAGTTTAGCAGGACGGGTGGCCGAGGCATTAAAAGAGCTTGATATAAATGCCGAAGAATGCAGTTGCGTGGTCGACCGTTTCGGCCGTATGACGGTCGAGATAAAGTTGTCGCGCGAACCCGATATGCCGATATGCCGTTCCCATATTTTAGACCGCATTGAGGAGGTCTGCGACCGTGATTTTGAACCGCCCGAGGTCAACCGCGTGGGTCGTGTCTTTTATATAACGGCCACCGAAAAGGCGGTCTATTCGGTCGATTGCGGTTGTACGCAGTTCAATGAGGGTAAAAATCAACTCTGCGGTGATACCTGCCGCTACTTTTTTGACGGACGCGGTCGGCTTATTATCGCGCTTAGTGACGGAATGGGCTCGGGCGGTCGGGCGGCGGTCGACAGTGCCATGACGGCAGGTCTTGCCGAACGGCTTATAAAGGCAGGATTTGGTTTTGATTGCACCTTGAAATTGGTCAATTCGGCTATGCTTTACAAGTCGGCCGACGAGTCGATGGCAACGCTGGATATTTCGTGCATCGACCTTTTTTCGGGGCGCACCGAGCTGTATAAAGCGGGGGCGGCGCCCACCATTGTCCGCCGTAACGGACGGACGGGCAAGGCCGAGTGTCGGTCACTTCCTGCAGGGATTTTAAACAAGGTCGGATTTGACCGAGCCGTTATTACTTTAAAAGAAAACGATATTCTCGTTATGATGTCGGACGGTGCTATGACCGACGGCACCGAGTGGATATGTGCCGAGATCGAGACCTTTGGAGATTGCGGTGCTAAGCAGTTGTCCGAGCGACTTGCCACCGCCGCCCGTCGCCGCCGTCACGACGGTCACGAGGACGATATAACCGTTTTTGCCGCCATTGTCGAGAAGGCGATCTGATGTCGATACTTTCGAAGAAAAATCCAACGGCGGTGCGTGGGTGATAGTTATAGCGGTGGTTGCCGTTATGGCGTTTGCTACGGCAACGGTACTTGTTGCGGATAAAAAGAAAAAGTGATATTGCATTAAAAAGCACACGGCAACATTTTTGTTGCCGTGTGCTTTTTTAATGCTTTATTTATTTCAATTCTACCGAGGTGCCGAAGGTTTTGACGTTGAGATAGGTTGCGGCATCGGTTGATAAGAAGGAACTGTTGTCCGATTTTATTCTGAAATCGGCGGTGCCGTTGGCGTTTTTGTTGACCTTGAAGGTTAAGGTGAACAGTTGTCCGTTGGTTTTGAAGCCGGCCGTTCCGATATAAAGAACCGAAACCTCACCTTTGGCGGCGGCACCCTGCTTAACGTTGGAGGTTATACCCAATTTAAGATCACTTTGGGCCATATTGTCGGGGGTCAGCTTGGCGTTGTCAAAGGTCACCTGAAATTTGAAGGCCACAAGTCCGGGATTGTTTTTGACCGACGCCGTCACCGTGACGGTGTCGCCGTTTTGTTTCGATTCAAGCAAAACGGACAGGTCGTTATTTGTTTGGGGCGGGGGAGTCGTGCCCGATTCGGATGTTGTATCGTCGCTCGACGTGACGGTCGACTGTGTGCCGTCGGACGGCGTGTTGCTTGAGGTTGTACCGTCGGTTGAGCCATTTGACGCGGTGCCCGACTCGGTCGGGGTTGAAGCGTTGGGGGTCGACGAAGTGTTATCGGCCGTAGTGCCGTCACTTGTTACCGACGAGGTATTCTGAACGTTTGAACCGCCTGTTGAGGAATCTTTTTTACCGCAACCGACCGCCGTTGCAGTGATAAGGCAAAGGCAAAGCAAAATGCAGAAAATTTTTGCAAAAGTTTTCATAATATCAATACTTTCTACGTTTGATTTTGATATAGTTGCTGACGATATTCTCGCTTTGTTCCATCTTGCGGTGGCGGTAGTCCTTGATAAGTGACATAATGAGAACACCTAAAAATACCGCAAAGCCTAAAACGGCAACCGACAAAACAACGATCATAATAACGTTGGGGTTGTTTTTGGTTGTGTTATCGGGCAAATTGACGTTGCCGACAAATTCACCGATAACGGTGGGATCGGAGCCGAAATAACTGAAGGTAAACAGTTTTTTGTCGGAAACGGTTACGTAGACAATGTTGAACTCGTTGCCGTTGACCGACGTGGATTTCAGATAAACGTCGTGGCCCATCTCGGTTGTTTCAAATCCGTTGGGGAATAACTTTTCACCGACGGGTTTCAGATCTTCACCGTTTAAGCCTTTAAACGAGCCCATATCCTTTGAAAAATCGGTTTCGGTACTGCGGCATTGGATCTGATTTTTACCGTCGTTTGAAATGGCGGCAAATTTAAAGCCTTCAACGTCGTTGGGCGACTCCAACTTATCGGCGGTAAAAATCTTATAACTGTCGCTTATCGAAAAAGTAATACCTTCAATTGTTTTAGTGACTGTTTTGGCCGAGGTGACGGTGCAAAGCAATAAAGCCAAAACGGTCAAAGCAAGACAAATGACAAATATTCTGTTTAAAACGCCTTTAAAAAGCCTCATTGCGGCACTCACCTCCTGCTTTGAAATTTCAGAAATTTATTTTAATGTGCGCTTGGCAGAGGTCAAGGTGTTCTGCATAAGCATAGCAATGGTCATAGGACCTACACCGCCCGGAACGGGGGTGATGGCCGAACACTTGGGCTCGACCGAGGCAAAGTCAACGTCACCGCAGAGTTTGCCGTTTTCGTCACGGTTCATACCGACGTCGATAACAACGGCACCGTCCTTGACCATATCGGCCGTGACAAACTTTGCTCTGCCGACGGCGGCGACCAGAATATCGGCATTGCGGCAGATCTCTTTGAGATTCTGCGTTTTGGAATGACAGACGGTAACGGTAGCGTTAGCGTGAAGCATCAACATAGCCATCGGCTTACCGACGATATTACTGCGGCCGATAACGACACAATGTTTACCGCACGGGTCGATATCGGAAAACTTCAACATTTCCATAATGCCTGCAGGGGTGCAGGGGAGAAAATCATAGTCACCGAGCATAATTTTGCCGACGTTTTGCACGTGGAAGGCATCAACGTCCTTCGAAGGATCAATGGCATCAATAACGGCCTTTTCGTCAAGGTGACGGGGCAACGGCAACTGACAGAGTATGCCGTGAATTTTATCGTCCTTATTAAGCTTTTCAACCAATGCCAACAGTTCTTCGTTGGTGGTGCTTTCGGGTAACTCGTATTTTTCGGAATACATACCGAGTTCAATACAGGTGCGCTCTTTTGAGCCGACATAGACCTGCGAAGCGGGGTCGGTGCCGACGATGATAACGGCAAGACCGGGGGTCACACCCTGTGATTTCAATGCTTCGACCTCGGCGGCGATGCGCTCCTTAACGGCGGCCGAAATAACCTTACCGCTTATAAGCTGTGCCATTATTCATCATCCTCCGTTTTTTCGGTTTCGTCCGACTCTTCTGCCGTTTCTTCGGTTATGTCCTTTTCTTCGGGGTCTGCTTCGGTTACCGTTTCGGTTGATACTTCAGCGGTTTCCTCAAAAGCATCCTCATCAGACTCGGTCTCGTCGGCGGTTTCGGTTTCGTCGCCTTCGTAGTAGGTCACCGTTTTAACGGTGGTGTTGTCGATATCATCAAACATAGTTTCGTAGGTCAGTGCTTTTTTGGCGGTTTTCATACGGGCGAAGATTACGATAAGTGTTATACCGCAGGCCAATACCAACGCGCCCGAGACCCATTGTGAAATTCTCAGAGGGCCTAAATAGAGACTGTCGGTACGAAGTCCCTCGATGATCATACGGCCAAAGCCGTACCATACGCCGTAGGTCAAGGCCAACTGACCGCGGAATTTGCGGTGATTACTCAAAATGTGCAACAGAACAAAGCCCAAAATACACCAAAGCGACTCATAAAGGAAGCAGGGGTGAACGTTGACACCGTTAAGCTCTTCCATATTGGTCATACCCCAGAATTTACTGCCGGTCGGTGTGCCGTAGGCCTCCTGATTGAAGAAGTTGCCCCAGCGGCCGATGGCCTGTCCGATAAGAAAAGAGATGGAAGCCAGGTCAAAAGCATCTATAATATTGACCTTGCGCCACCAACACATCAATCCGCCAACAACGGCGGCGCCGATCACCGCGCCGTAAATGGCGATACCTGCCATACCCGAGCCGCTTGAAATACCGAAAAAGTCGGCAACTGTTTTTATGTTGAGTTTGCCCGGATAGAAAATGATGTAATAAATTCTTGCAAAAAGAATAGCTAAGGGAGCCGTGACCAGAACAACGTCGGAAAGACGGTCGGGGTCGATGCCGAATTTCTTGGCACGGGCAAAGCCGTAAACCACGGCGGCAAGGAAGGCCAACGCGATACAAATGCCGTACCAGTAAATATCCCATCCGTCACCGATAGGCAGGGTAAAAGCGACCGAATCGAATTTAAGGTCGATGCCGAATATGGTGACGTTATAGCTATATAAAGTCTGTAACAACTGCAAAGTAAGCACCCTTTCGTAGGAAATCTGAATATACACATATATTCACATACATTATATACTAAATACCCCTTTAAGAAAAGGGGTATTTGCAAAAAAATTATTAATTTTTTTAAAGAGGTAAAATTACCGACAAAGAGGTGTTTTCAAGATCGAGTTCTTTAGCTCTTTCGGTTATGTCCTCGGCCGTCATATCACGAAGGACGTTTAAGGTGTCATACGGCTCGTAACCGCAGATGGCGGCCAAAAGGAAGTCGTCGACAACACCCTCGGGGTCGTCTAAGGCGCGAATCTGTTGGCCGTAAAGATTGCGACGGGCATCTTGGAACAGGTCGGGGTCGATGCCGTTTTGCGCGATTTTTTTAATTTCGGCCTTTATAAGCTCTGTGACCGCCTTGGGATCTTTGGACTCACCCTCGAATAAAAGTGCGGAATAGCCATGACCGTAGAAGAACTCGGTGCCGAAGCGCGAATTGATAAGTCCCTCATTCAAAAGGCGGCTGTAAAGCGGAGAAATTTTACCGACCGCTGTATCAAGCAACATTTCGGTCTGCAGTTTTTGTTTCAGGGTGCAACCGATCTTGGCAACGTTATCCTTGATACCGAAGGCAAAAAGCGGCATTGCAACGGCCATTTTTTGCTCGGTGTAGGGTTTGACAATACTGTCGGGTTCGCTGAATTGTGAACGGTTGATGGGCGCGGTATCACGCGGTTTGATTTTTTGGTCGATAATCTCCAAAACCTTATCGCAATCGAAATTACCGCTCAAGGCCACAAACATATTGGACGGATTATAGAAGGTGTTATAGCAGTCGTAAAGCGTTTTGTCGGTTATCTCGGCAATCGACTCAACGGTACCTGCGATCTCAACGTTGACGGGGTGGTTGTGATACATACCGCGAAGCAGATTGAACAGTACGCGCCAATCGGGAACGTCCTCATACATTCTGATCTCCTGACCGATGATGCCCTGTTCCTTTTGGACCGTTTCGGGTGTGAAGTAGGGGGAACTTACGAAGCTCAACAGAATGTCAAGATTTTCGTAAAAACGCTCGGAGCAACTGAAAAGATAGCAGGTGCGGTCAAACGAGGTATAGGCGTTGGCCGAAGCGCCTGTCACGGCATATTTTTCAAAAGCGTCGCCGTCCTCACCTTCAAACAGCTTATGTTCCAAAAAATGGGCAATACCTTCGGGAACCTGAATTTTAGGCGCATCTCCCAACGAAAATTCGGTGTCGACCGAGCCGTAGTGGGTGCCGAAAACGGCATAGTTTATATTAAGGTGCGGTTTTTCGTTGAGATAGACCTTGAGTCCCGATGAATGGATGGCAACGGTGCAGTTTTCATTGGCATTTTTATCGGTTATTTTTCTGATTTCAAAGCTCATTGTTCTGCCTCACTTTCGCTGCCGTCGGGTCTTAAGGTGTAAATCGTATCAAGGGTGAAATTTTTTGCCGCCGCCATAATGTCCTCACGTGTGACCTTGTTGATAAGGCGGCACATTTCGTCAGGTGTGACGGGTGCTTCGTCGAGCGAACGCGAAGCGTACCAACGGAGCAGCATATTCTGGTCCGATTCGACCGAGCCGATGGTGTCACAAAGTGAAAGCTTTGAGGAATTGATATCCTTGTCCTCAAAATTGCCGTCGGCCATATCCGAAAGCTGCTGCAGAATGGCTATTCTTGCGGCTTCAATATTGGCTTCCTCGACACCGCTGTCAACCACGATAATACCCTTTCTTCGGGTGGGACGGGCCGAACAGTAGTAGCAAAGACTTAATTTCTCTCGGACGTTGCAGAAAAGCTTGGAATAAGGGCCGCCGCCGAAAATGTCGGTCATTATCCAGTCGGCAACCGTGTCGCGGTCGTTGCCGCCGATGCCGTTTTTAAAACCCATAACGAGTTTGCCCTGTTTTACGGGCATTTTTTCGGTGACCTCTTTAAGGTCGCTTGATGCTTTGACGGTGTCAAGCGGCAAGAAAGCAAAACGGCGGTTTATCTTTGTGAAGTTTTGGGCGAGAAGCCGGGCAAAATCCGAAGGCTCTGCGGCACCTATGACCTGTACCGAAACGAAGGCTTCTTCGGTAAGGCGTTTTAAAGCCTCTCTGATGTCGGCATTTTCGAGTCGGTCAACATCGTCGATATTGCCTTCGGGGTCGAGACCGTAGCCTTCGCCCTCGCACATGATCTGCTCACAGCGGTTACGCGCATAGGTGCGCTTGTCGTTGAGTTTGGCTAAAATGTTTTCTTTGAGCAGACGCTTTTCACGAAGCACCGCTTCTTTTGGGTAATCGGTATCGGACAAAACGCGGCCGAAAACCATATCACAAAGCAGTTGACTGCCCAAATTCACGGTAGGCTCGGCGTTCAAAGAATAGCGGTCGTCGTTGACGGTGAGGGCTATTCTCAATTCCTGACAGTCGCCGATTTTTGCGGTCCAGGCAACGGCCGATGCGCCGTAAAGCGAAGCGAGACGGCGCTGGAATGAATAGGTATCGGGCAAACTTTCTGTGCCGCTCTTCATAAGGTTCAACGCAAGGGTATTAGCGGCATTATTGCGGCTCAAAGGAAGATAAAACCCGATCGACATTACGGTGGTTTTGAATCGGTCGGTTTTGACAAAGGAGTATTTGACTCCGTCGGCAAGTGTTTTTTCGGTCATGGTAAACCTCTTTTCAAAGTGATTAAAAAATCCTGCCGAAAACGAGACGTTTCGGCAGGACGTTATTTTTTACTGACAAGCGAAACTATAAAATATGTTTGACGCCAATAGTATTATTTATTCTTCAACCTCTAATTTGAGCTTTTTGACGGTGAAGGGTTTGGTAGCAAAGGTGTCCTCGGTTAATTTGAGTGCGGCACCCTTGTCGTCAAGACCCTTGTCAAACTCTTCCTGCTTTAAGTCGTAGGAAATAGAGGTGCGAAGGTTCTTGTACCAATATTCTTCCTCGAGCATATCGAGGCGAACGATCAGCAGATACTGCGAGTTCTTGGTATCGTCGAGAACAACGGCCTTGCCGATGTCCTGCTTGATGATTTCAGAGAACATTGCGTGTTCGTAAGCGGTGTCTTCTTTACCGAAGATGCCGGTGTATTCGGCAGGGGTATACTCTTTTTCAGCCTCTGACGAAGTGGTGGTACTGCTTGTTGCCGAAGAGGTGGTTGAAGAAGCAGCCGAAGAGGTGGTGGAAGAGTTGGTCGAATTGTTGGGAAGAGTCGAGGTGGTGACAGAGGACGAAGTGGTCTTGTTAGCCTCTTCAACACGCTTGTTTTCTTCCTTATAAATAGCCTCGAAGTCTTCGCCCTTATTGAGACGCTCGGCATAGCCGTCGGCAATAGCCTTAATCTCTTTGAGCTTGGCATCGGAAAGGTCCTTACTGTCGGAGTCCTTCTTCGAGAAGGTGATGACATTACCGATAGCATAGGTCTCGGTCATATACTTGTTGATGTCGTCCTTTGCGATGGCTTTTTCGCCCTTTTCACCGTAGAGGTGCTCGAAGTAGAAGCTATACATTGCATCGTAGAAGTAGTATTTCTTGTAGGTCTCAACCGAAACACCGTTCTGCTCCAAGAGATAGTAGTCGGGCATATAGCTGTAAGCAAGGGAATCGACCTGACCTGACTGTGCGTACTGCGCATAGGTGTTGTAGTCACAACCGTAGTTCCAATAGCTTAAAGCGTTGTACTCATTGGTGGTCTTGGTGTCGTCGTCAACGGTGAGTTTGCCCTCGGCAAAAATTGCATCGAGTGCGGCAAAACGCTTAAGCTGATTGACAGCCTCGGTTCTGATATACTTTTCGTAAGAAATGGTGCCGGTCTTGCTGACGTTGCCCTCTGCATCGAACTTGTAGGACTCATATTTGATGTTTTTGGTGTCACCCTCTGCGTCCGAAACGAAGGTATAGATCTGATTACGTGCAGCGGTTGCGGCAAAATAAAGCGAACAGCTGTACATAGCCGAGGTAAATTCCGAATCGCCGATGGTGAAGGCAATCTCGTTCTTTTTATGGCAACCGGCAAAGGCGGTGACCAACATCAGAACTGCCAACACGACAGCCAGAAGTTTTGTGATTTTTTTCATTTTGGTTTCTCCTGTTCTAACCGCAGAAAGCGGCAATTATTATTCAAACACACATCAAGTATATAATACCGCGGCTCAAAAGTCTAGTGTTTTTTTGAGTGCGTTGTGACTTATTTGTAAATTTTTCGAAAAACAATCAAGCCATTTTCGACAAAGCCTCTTTCAGCGTCTCCAAAATACTTTTTGAAGGCTCGGGCCTTACCGCTACGTAGGTTCGACCTGCGGCGCTGAACATACAACGGCGCTTTATATCACTTGTGAGCAGTTTGGACACCGCTTCGGTCAGTCCGTCACAGTAAAGTAACAGTTTTCCGTCCTGTTCGCTGATTTCGGTAAATCCTAACGTTGCCGCTTGATTTTTAAGAAGTGAGACGTCTATAAGATCGGTCACGACCTTGGGAAGATCGCCGTAACGGTCGAGCAATTCGTCGGTGACGTCCAGTACGTCGTCGGGAGTTTTGATGGCGGCAATTCGGCGATAGGCCGCAAGACGTTGCGGTAACGAGCCGATATAACGCTCGGGAATATGCGCGTTTATCTTAATATCAATAACACACTCTATTTCGGGCGCGGCGGTCTCGCCGTTTTCTTCGGCCATAGCTTCGGAGAGAAGCTTTAAATACATATCGTATCCGACAGCCTCCATATTGCCGTGCTGTTCACCGCCCAGAATACTGCCTGCGCCTCTGATCTCAAGGTCGCGCATAGCAATTCTGAAGCCCGAACCAAACTCGGTGAATTTGCGGATGGCATCAAGTCGTTTTTGGGATATATCGGACAGAGCCTTGCCGGGAGTAAACAAAAGATAGGCAAACGCGGTGCGGTGGCTTCGGCCGACGCGACCTCGTAACTGATGCAACTGCGCGAGACCGAAACGGTCGGAATTTTCGATAATAAGCGTGTTGGCGTTAGGCACGTCGACGCCCGTTTCAATAATGGTGGTACAGACGAGAATGTCTATCTCGTGTTCGAGCAGTTGTTGCCATACCTTTGAGAGAGCATCCTCGCTCATTTTGCCGTGTGCTATGCCGATACGTGCATTTGGGTGGTCACGTTGCAGTTTTACGGCGGTGGCATCAATATCCTCGGTGCGGTTGTGCAGATAATAAACCTGACCGCCGCGGCGCAGTTCACGACTGATAGCTTCGTTGACGATGCCGTTATCCTGTTCCATAACGTAGGTCTGAACGGGGTGGCGGTTGAGCGGAGCCTCTTCGATGGACGACATATCGCGCATTCCCGACAGAGCCATATTAAGTGTTCGGGGAATGGGGGTTGCCGACAGGGTGAGCGCATCGACCGACGGATACAGTTCTTTCAGGCGTTCTTTCTGAGCAACACCGAAGCGCTGCTCTTCGTCGATGATGATAAGTCCCAAATCTTTGAATTTTACGTCCTTTGAAATAAGGCTGTGTGTTCCGACAATGAGGTCGATATTACCTGCAAGTAAATTTTTGCGTATCTTTTCCTGCTGTTTAGGGGTTCTGAATCGGGAAAGCATTTCGACCTCGACCGCCATATTGCCGAAGCGTTGCAAACACGTGTTATAGTGTTGCCAACACAGAATGGTGGTCGGAACCAAAATGGCACATTGTTTGCCGTCGGCAATACATTTGAAGGCGGCACGTAAGGCCACCTCGGTCTTGCCGAAGCCGACGTCACCGCAAAGCAGACGGTCCATAGGAACAGAGCGTTCCATATCGTGCTTTATTTCAGCAATACAACGAAGCTGGTCGTCGGTCTCGTCAAACTCGAAACGGCGTTCAAAGTCGGACTGCAGGTCGCCGTCGGGACTGAAGCTGAAGCCTTTTTCCTGCATACGCTTGGCATAAAGCACCGTCAGTTGCTTGGCCATATCCTTGACGGCCTTTTTGACACGTGTTCGGGTCCTTGACCAGTCGCCGGAACCGAGTTTGTTAAGTTTCACCTTAGTATCTTCAGACGAGCCGATGTATTTCGACACCATATCAAGGTTGGTGACGGGAACGTAAAGGGCATCCCTGCCCTGATAGGCAATTTTGATGTAGTCGCGGGTCATTGACCGTGTGGTTATCTGATGAACACCCTCAAAAATACCGATACCGTGCGACGCGTGAACGACGTAGTCACCGCGTTCAAGTTCCTCCAAGGAACCGACGGCGGTGCCCGATTTAAAGCGTTTCGGTTTAAGCTTTACGGCCGACTTGCCGTGCACCGTAACCGTAAGATTGCCGTTGCCGAGCTCGAAACCGCCCGACAAAACACCGACCGTGACAAAAACGCCTTTTTCACCCACGCGGTCGGGTTCGGCGGCGAAGGTGCATTCGAGCCCCAGATCGGTCATTTCTTCCTGAAGGTTGGCGGCGGCGCGTTGGTTACCCGCAAGGACGACGTGAAGTCGGCTGTCGGTCGCCTTTATATCGTCGCAAAGCGCCGTGACCGAGCCTGAAAACAGAGAATTTTGCTTGAAGGTAAAGCCGACCAAAGCCTCGGGCGGCAGGTCGTATGAGGTTTTGGGGAAGTTATCAAAATAAACCGTGTTAAGGTTTTTAAGCTCATTGAAAAGCTGTACGCGGTCGAGGTAGACCGATTTGAAGCCGGGTAAAATCTGTCCTTCCAGAAGAAGGTTTTTAATGTCCTCGCCGTGCATTTTGAATACGTTGTCAAAGCGGTCGCATACCGCGTTGGTGTCAAACAAAAACGTGGCACTTTTGAAGTTATCGTTTTTGAAATAATCAAAAATCGTGACCCTGCGGTCAAAAATATAAGGGATATATGCGTCAAAGCTGACCGACGCACCGTTTTCAAGGCGGTTTATGTCCTCTTGGAGACGTTTGCGCTGTACCTCGGACAGTTTTTTGCCCTTGAAAAATGTGCGAAGATTTTGAGCCAGAGCTTCGGGGTCGTCGGGAGTAACCTCCGCTACGGGGGTGATCTTTATTTCATCGAGTGTATCATAGCGGCGCTGAGTATCAACGTCGAACATCGCGATACTGTCGATCTCGTCGCCGAAAAAGTCGATTCGGCAGGGGTTGTCAAGGTTGGGTGAGAAAATGTCGATAATACTGCCTCTTTGCGAAAACTGACCCGCACCGTCGACCTGGTCGGCCTTGGTGTAGCCGCCTGCAACGAGCTTGGAACAGAGTACCAACATCGAGACCTCGTCACCGACCGAAAGGGTGAAACTGCGTTCCGTTAAAACCTCGGGCGGTACTGTGGCGCTCACAGCCGCCTCGACCGAAGCGACACAAACGTCAAAAGCCCCCTCTGTTAATTTAGAGAGGGTACCTATTCTTCGGTGCTCGTATTCGCGTGAATACGAAGCGCCGCTTCGAAAACAGTAGTCACGGGCAGGGAAGAGAGCGACCTCAAGCCCTAAGGCCGTGAGGTCTTCAAAAATGCGCTCGTTTTCGGCTTCGCCTGCCGTGATGATGAGCGGCTTTATGCCTTGCTCGGACGCAGTTACCGCCGACAGAACACAGCGGTGAATATGCGAAACGCCGGTCACCGCAACGGGAAAGCGTTTGTCTGAAAAAGCATTCAAAAAGGCTTGGTATTCCGCGTTTTCAGTAAGGCTTTTTTGTAAAAATGGGTATTTTAACTGCATAGCACTACCTGTTGAATTTATTCATAGCAACGCCGATGTCGGACGTGACCATTGTCTTTACGGCTTCGGCCGCCCTTTTTTCGGCATCGTCGGTCTTTTCTTTATCTTCTTTAGAAGGGGTCGAAAGCACCCAATCGGCAAGGTCATACTCGGGGTGAGGCTTTTGTCCCATACCGATTTTGACCCTGGGGATATTATCGGTACCCAAAAGGCCGATTATGTCACGCAGTCCGTTATGACCGCCGTGACTGCCCGATTTACGGATACGTAAACGACCTGCATCAATGGTGACGTCGTCGGCCACAACGATGATTTTGTATGACGGGATTTTATAAAACCTTGCGACCTCGTTGACCGCCGCACCTGAGTTGTTCATAAAGGTCTGCGGTTTTTGGAAAAGCACCTTATGACCCTTGATCTCGGCGTCGTATATAAGCGACTGAAATTTCGACTTTTCGGGACCTGCGTTAAACTCTTTTATAAGCAGATCAAGACAACGAAAACCCGCGTTGTGGCGAGTATTCGCATACTTGTCACCGGGGTTTCCGAGTCCTACGATAATATATTCATATTTAGGCTTTGAGAACAGCATTTTTAACCTTCCTCATACGAATGGAAATAATAAGTAAATTGATTGTATTAAACAAAACGCAAAGCGCAAAAGCGAAGCAAACGGCGGCCGTGATGCTTTGTGCCATCGACGAAGCACCGTAAAGGTCACTCAAAAGCGGAATTTTCGGCAGTACCGTAAGCCTTAAAAGTCCGTCGGCAACCAAACATAACAAACACAGAAGGTTTATTATAAACGATACAACGGTCGAGCCGTTGAATACGCGGTTTTTACGGTTGGAACGGTTGAGTGCGCCCGACGATACGGCAACCGCAAGGAATGACACGGCAAGGCACAAAAGCGGGATTTCTGCGTGTATAAAGCCACCGTTGATTAAAGTGGCAAACGGTTGCGGTAAAGCGATAGTCCCCAGACCGAAATCAAGCTTTATTTCGGGCAATGTTGAACCCTTCAAAATCTCATAAACGGCCAAAGCGCCGCACGAAACGGCCGATATCAAATATGCGGTACAACGTAGTTTCAGACCGTAACCGCCACGAGGTACTTTTGCAAGTGCAAGACCTGTTATCTCGCAGATCAGCACAAGCACCGATACAAGCAAAAGTACGGCACCCAACGTGTCATTGCAAAGTGCAAAGGCCGCCGAAAACAAAACAAAAAAGCAGGAAGAAACAAGCGGCAAGGCGTTTTGTGAGCAACGTCTGACCATAGCCGTAACGGGCGGCAAAAACAGACCGTTGCCATATTTTGTTTCGGGTTCTTCAACTATTTTTACGCTCACTTTCACACCTCACATTTATTTTGTGTTTTTTGCTTTTGAAATACGAACTTCACGTTCTTCGGCGCCGATACCACTACCTAAAAGCAGAAGCACCGAGCCCGTCTGAACCCAGACAAAGGTGGTATCCATCATACCGTAAAGGGCGACCGCGATGGAAATAGCGGCAATAAATCCCGCTATTGGGTATTGTTTGCCCTCTGATTTAAGCTGTTTGCGCGTTGTCAGAACGTCACCGAAATACTGCAAGAAGGCATAGCCGACGATACACGTACCGACAACTCCGTGGCACAAAAGACTGTCAAGCAAGACGTTGTGTGACAGTGCCGCCGGGTATATATCCTGTGTCGTGTGCAGTTGGTTATAAAGGAATTTATAGGTAAAAAATCCCTTGCCGACAATGGGTGAATTTTTGAATTGCTCGACCGCAAAGCTCCATATTTTAACACGGTTGTCAATAGTGGCCGACAGTTCACCCAAGCGCGGAATCATATCGGGAATAAGCAGCAACGCCGTGACGGCGGCCGCTGTTACCGACAAAAACACGATAAGCAACCGATATTCGCCGAGAAGTATCAGTATCAACAGTACGGCAACGAATATAACAACCCACAGACTCATACTGCCGCTAAGATAGAGTCCTGCCGCCAAAAGACAGGCGGCAAGATAGTATAAAGCGACATTCCTTTGGTGTGTGGCCGCCTTATAAGCGCAGATGATTATGCAAAAGGCGATACTTGTGCCGAAAAAGTTGGGGTTGGTAAAGAAGGCCTGGCAACGGTAGTTCGGCACGTCGCGGTTTAAAATATATTCGATTATCGAATGCACCGCGGCACAGCAACCGCTGATTATCAAAACGTCGGTCAGACGCTCGAAAAAGCGGCGCGTCATAAGGGTGCGCGAGGCCGAAGCCACAATGACCATCGCGGCGAATACAAGGGTGCGCTTGGCACCGAGATAGTTACCCGAATATATGGCAACCATACCGGTCAGCATCAAAAACACCGCGGCGGTCAGCATACTTTTGAACTCAAATATTTTGTCCCTGACCGTTGGCATTACAAGGAAGACACCTGCCACGATTAACATTATTAAAGAGGTTGCTTTATATGGCAGGAAAAGGCAGGGACACAGCGCCAGTATTATTAAACGGGCGAGTCCTCTGAACGGCACCCCGAAAAGGGTGCCGTCGGTTATCAGTCTTTTCATTTACGAATCTTTAATCTTGAAACAAGAGCGGTAATGCCGACAAACAGAAGTTGGAATCCGCCAGAAGTCAACGACGAAAGCAACGAAAGCTTTGCGGCAAAGGCGAGATATACGGCAAGTCCCGAGCCGATAACGGCGGCAATAATAACCAAGGCCCAGAGTACGGGATAAACGCCTTTAAGGGTGATGGCCGAGGTTATGGTTGAGAACAGACCGCAAATGCTGTTACCGAATACGGCGGGAGCCGACGCCGACTCAATATCGGCACAGCTACGCTCATAGCTGACTCGTCCGTTGTGGTTCATAACCTTCAGAGCCTCGGTTGGCAGACCGAAGTAGTCACACAGCATATCACGGTTGGCGTTGGGGTCGTTGGGGTCGACCATAACGGTCATACCGGTATTGCAGAGCATCTGCAGTTCGCGGGTGACGGTAGCATCGGGCTCATATTTTACGATAAACAAAAGGCAGGGAACACCGCTCACGGCAATGTAAACGGGGAAATAACCCGCTTTGAGGATTTTCTGATCGACCGAAGCGGCGGGAACGGTAACACTATGACCCTGCATAAGGTTGCGGTTGCCGATAAGAACGGTGCGCTCACCGATCCAACCCGAAACACCCATTTTATCCTCATATTGGAAGCCGCCGACCTTAGGCAGATCCTTTTCAAAGTCGGTACCGATTATCTCGCGGAAAATGTGGGATAACGGACTATTGGCGGCAATGGCGACGGCGGCGGCATCGAGCAGTGTTTTACCGATCTCGTTTTCGCTCAAGGTCTTCATATTGTAAAGCTTGACCGAGCCGCCGGGGAAAAGGTCGTGTGAATTGACCGCTACAAGGTTGGCTTTTTCAAGCTCGTAAGCGCCTTTGTAGCCTGCGGTCATAGCGCCGTAGCGTGCGGCATTGCGAAAAGCAAAATACATCGGCAATTCCGAAACAAATGCGGCGGCAGAGGGCAAAATGCTCAACAAAATTGCGGTAGCGACCGTCAATCCCACCCCTGCCGATTGCAGGAATCCGACAGCAAGGCCGATCAACAGTGAAGTGACGGCGGCGATTATCAAAAGAACCTTTAATTTGCGCTCGGACGGACTGTCATAAGAACAGTTTTTGATATAGTTCTGAACGTTTACGACTTTGCGGTCGCAAAGAACCAACGCTTCGCCTTCAACAGCGCCGGAGGAAATAACCTTGGCGTTGCTTCCGCCGACCGAAACGACGGCGCGCTTGGGTTCGGAATTGGCAAGAAGTCCGAGTCCGTGCAAAATGCGGCTTGATTTTAAGAATTTGGCAATGCGATTGACACTCAAAAGCAAAACTGCGGCGGCACCGAGTGACAGTACCTTGCCGTCAGACAGATAAGAAACGAGGCTCTGCGCCAAAGTTACAACGGCAGAAATGCAGACCAAAGAGTCGAATTTGGGACGCATTTTGAAGAGGTTTTTGAGGTCGAACCACAGATCGTAGTTCATTACAAGTGCCGAAACCAGCAAAATAAGCTCGATCAACGAAACGGTAGATGCGGCAACGATCGATTTGGGGAAAGCCGCAACTATTAACGAAAGTACGGCAATGGCCGAGGTGAAGATGGCGACCGTTTTGTTTTTGGCCTTTTCGTCGGTCAGTCTGACCTTTAACCTGGCGGCATCGTCCAACGATTTGTAGTCTTCAATGTCGGAAAGCTCGGGGTCTTCGGTCTCATAATAAGGCTGTTCGTCGTAGCCGTCGTCATCATAATCGTCGTCATAATATGTTACGTCGTCACGGTCGCTGTCGGCCTGACGGGAAATGGCATCACCCAGATCGCCGAGATCGTCAAGGTTACCCAGGTCGCCGATCATAACGGTGGGTTCTTCCCCCGTCATACTGTCAGCACGGTCGTTTTTGGCACTCTTGATGGCATTGACGTACTGTGTGGCGTCGATATTGTCGCCGTCAGAGGTCTGGACGACGACCGAGCCCTTGATTATTTTGCCGAAAACTCGGACGTCGCTGTCGGGTTCGGGAACCGAGGCGGTGGTCTGCATAATATCCGAGTCGGAATCGGTCGGAATGACCTCGACTTCGACCTTTATTTCACGGCCTGCGGTCTTATCATCGGGCTTGACTTCGGTTTTATCTTCGGTGTTTTCGGGAACGGTTTCGTTAAGCTCAAAACCGCTTATATCTTCGGTTTTAACAGGCTTTTTACCGTCAATGTCGGAGTGCGAATCACCGCGAAGCATACGGACGATATCGTCGACCGAATGGGTTTCGGGTTTGCTTTCGGTCACGGTCGATTTTTCGGCCGGTGCGGTGTCGGTTTCAGGAGTGCTGTCGGCACCTTTTGCGTTTTCGGCGTCCTCGGTCGATGCCTTTTCGAGGGCAAGACGGCAACGCTCCAAAAACGAATCGGCAGCAGCCGAATGTTCGTCGTTGGTTTCGGTGGCGGTGATAACGGACGCGGCAACGGCCTTTGCGGGTTGTGCGGTCTTTACTTCGGCATTTTTGGTTTCAACTGCTTTGGTATCGGCAACCTTGGTGTCGATTACAGGTTCTGCCTTTTCGATTTTTTTGGAGGTTATGTCCTCGGTTGCCGTGACCTTCTCGGTCTCGGGTTTGGTTTTGGCAGGGTCAAGCACCGATTCCTTGGTGATACCGGCCCAAGCAGGCACATAGTCGTCCTCAATGGCGGTTTCGGTGTGCTTCTTTTCGCGGTCCTTCATCATTTTATAGACCGAATCGGGTTGAGGATGGGAGTCCATCTTTATTTCCTCGGTCGGGGTGTTAAGAACCTCTTTGGCGGTCAGAGCGTGGGGTGCTACGGCACTGCCCGAACCGACGGCCTGTCCGTCGCTGCGCTTCTTGGGTGCGTGTAAAACAAATTCATCGTCGTCGATAAGAAGATTGTCGTTGTGCAGATGCTCAAACTCGTTTTTCTTCTTGCTGAAAATACCCATTATATGTCAACTCTCCTTTGAAGATGTCAGTTGTTGGACTTAATGCCCTGCTTTTGTCTTGCGGCTTCATACATAAGAACACCGGCCGCAACCGAAGCGTTGAGCGAGTTTATCTTGCCCGACATGGGCATCGAAACGGTAACGTCACAGCTTTTTTTGACCAGAGCACTTACTCCGCGTCCTTCCGAGCCGATAACAAAGGCGGTGGCGCCTTTATAGTCGACCGAGCACCAGCTCTGTCCGTCCATATCGGCGGCATATACCCAGATACCCTTTTCCTTGAGCTCTTCAATACAGGCCGTGACGTTGGTCACACGGGCAACGCGCATATATTCCAATGCACCTGCCGAAGCCTTGGCCACAACGGCATTAAGCGATGCTGAGCGGCGCTTCGGAATGATGATGCCGTGGACACCGCAGGCCTCGGCCGTACGGATAATGGCACCTAAATTGTGGGGGTCTTCAATGCCGTCACAGATAATAATGAACGGAGCTTCGCCCTTTTCGGCGGCAAAGTCGAGGATATCCTTGACCTCACAGTATTCGTGCGAAGCCACAACCAAAGCGACACCCTGGTGTGAGGCACCGCCGCTCATAAAGTCGAGCTTCTGAGGGGCAACCTCCTTGACGGGGATGCCGCGCTCACGGCATTTGGCCACCAATGCCCTTACCGAGCCCGAGTTTGAGCCGTGGGCAATGAGAAGCTTGTCTATTTCACGTCCCGAACGCAGAGCCTCGGTAACGGGGTTGCGACCGACGATAACGTCGGTAAAACGGGCGTCGGTATCGACCGAATCGTCTGATATGTTGTTTTTGTTAAAATCGGACATAACTATTTCCTTTTAATATATTTTTCGCCGGTCAGAGCCTCAAATGAGGTAATGACGGCCTGTTCGCTGATATCACATTCGAGCTTATAGAGGGGTATAGAGGTCAGAAATTTATCCATAAGGTCAACCAGAAGGTCAACCGATTCCGCCTTCCCTGACATCATGGTCTGTTTCATAATAAACGGTATGGCTTCGTGGACTGAACCCGGGTATATTTTATTGACCTTGCCGCGGCTGAGCATTACAAAACCGCCGATCGGCACCTGGACGTCGGTATTCTGTGCCGTCTTGCCGCTCCACGGAGTGCCGATGGCGTAAAACACACCGTCGATAAGCTTTACGGCGGGTTTATCGTCATTGATCATGGTGACCCCGTCGACGTACTGTTGCCAGAGTGAGGTATGGGTCGACTTGCCCGTGCCCGAATCGGCCGAAAATATGTAAGCCTTGCCGTTGTAAGCAATGCAGGACGAGTGGAGCATAAAACCGCCGAAACGGAGTAAGCGGAAGTAAAACATAGCGCCTGTGGCGAGGTATTCGACCGCCTCGGGTTTCAGAACGGGATGCTCTGCGCCCATTTTTTGCAGTTGGTCGGGTTGCGGCACAATGGATATATCGGGTTCGCCCTCAAAGTCAAAGCGGTATTTTTCGCTTCGGCTTCTGAGCATCTCGCCCGTGACCTCCATTTCGACCTTAAGACCTGCTATAAGGTATCTGTTGAGACTCATTGACAATCTCCCTGAATTTAAAAATACTCATACATTATATATAATAACTCTCCGAGAGTCAAAAGTCAATCATTTTAAGCCGGTTTTAGACCTCTTTTGAAAGATAAAACACATTGCTTTGAAGTTTTGAATTAAAATGCTGATATCGTGTCAATAATATCCTTGAACAATGCGGCATTTTAGTGCCGCCGATGAAAGGAAAGGTAATATGATAACAGATGTCAAGGGCTTTGAGGTACTTGATTCAAGAGGAAACCCCACCGTTGCCGCCGAGGTGACGCTGTTTGACGGCTGTCGTGCCGTTGCTATTGCACCGTCAGGAGCGTCGACGGGCAAGTTTGAGGCACACGAACTGCGAGACGGCGACAAGCGTTTTAACGGCAAGGGCGTTTTAAAGGCGGTGGATAACATAAACACCGTCATAGCGCCTGTTTTGAAAACGCTCGGCACCCTTAATCAGAAGGTTATCGACCGCGAACTGATAAAGCTTGACGGCACCGAAAACAAAAACCGCCTCGGCGCCAATGCAATGTTGGCCGTTTCAATGGCGGTGGCAAGGGCAACGGCAAGGCATTACCGCGTTCCGCTTTACCGTTATCTTGGCGGTATCAGTAACCTGAAAATGCCCAGACCAATGATGAATATTCTTAACGGCGGCGCTCACGCGGCCAACAGCATTGATATTCAGGAGTTTATGATAGTGCCCGATTTAGGCTCGTTTTCTGAAAATTTGAGAGCAGGGGCCGAGGTCTATCACGCGCTCGGCACGGTGCTTAAAACGGCAGGTAAGTCGACGGGAGTAGGGGACGAGGGTGGTTTTTCACCCGATTTCAGTGACGACCGCGAGGTTATAGAATACATTATAAAAGGCATAAGCACCGCAGGGTATTCGACCGACAATATAAAAATTGCATTGGACGTAGCATCAAGCGAATGGTATAAGGACGGACAGTACCGTTTGCCCAAATCTAAGGATAATATGACCTCTTCTGAGCTGTGTGAAAAAATATCGGCGCTTGTACGCGATTATCCCATCATCTCGGTTGAGGACGGTATGGCCGAGGATGACTACACGGGCTGGAAGAATATGACCGAAAAGCTGGGCGGAAGATGTATGCTGGTCGGTGACGATCTGTTTGTCACCAATCCAAAACGGCTCGAAAAGGGAATAAAAGAGGGATTGGGAAACTCGATTCTGATAAAATTAAACCAGATCGGAACGCTGTCCGAGACGCTTAAGGTCATAGCAATGGCCAAGCAGTCGGGCTATACGCCCATAATCTCACACCGCTCGGGTGAGAGTGAGGACACCTTTATTGCCGACCTCGCCGTGGCAGTATCGGCCGACTATATCAAGTCGGGCGCACCCTGCCGAACCGACCGCACCGCCAAGTATAACCGTTTGCTGAAAATTGAAGCGGAGATTTAAAAACGCCGACTTTGTTGCGCGCAAATTGACGTTTCGCCTTGTGCAGATTAAAAATAATATTAACCGGATTTAAAGATTCCTCGTCGCGATGCTCCTCGGAATGACAACTTGGGGTTTGTTTTGTCATTCCGAACGCAGGTGAGGAATCTTTCGTTTTGTTTAAGAGTGATATTTCACACGGCAAACGCAGGTCTTCACTAAAATATCCGCCGCGGCGAATACAACCTTGTCGATCGTTTCGGTATTGTTGGTGGGATGGGGGAATATATATGTAAATGTGGGACAAGTGGCAAAATTAAGTCGCGTAAAGTGACAACAAATACCATTAGTAGAGTTGCCGTCGCGAATAAACGCTATATTTCGACTTCGGCTTTGTGCAATATGACGATGAATGCGTTCCCAAAAAGGGTCAAAATGGGAATATTCATATAAGCGTTAGTATAAAAAACAAAATTTTTTTGGTGAATTTAGTTTATTTTTGCCAAATTGTTATTGACAAAATGGCCGATTTGTAAGATAATACTACGTAGAACATTATGCAAAGTGGGGCTTTATCTCATAAAATCCGCTTTGTGCTCTTGCAAGGGGCATTGTTTAAATTCTTAGTTTGAAGGTGAAGAAATGAATTCTGGTAAGTTCAGATTGCCGGCTTTGTTACTCGTGATCGTGCTTCTGGTCTCGCTTTTTGCCATGCCTGTTTCGGCTGACGAAGTGACCGACGCACCTCAGACGGGCGCAACCACCGGCACAAGCTCAGCGGCCGAATATATGGCGTATCTCGAGCAGATAGCTTCCTATAATTATGCTAAGGAAGATATCGTTATCGATCCGCTTAAGTATATTGAGGCTACCGATTACGAATACGAGGGGAAGGACGGAGCCGTCAGTGTTCTGACCGAGCAGACCTTTGAGGTCCTTTTGAGTGCTGTCACTCAGGAGAAGAAGTCGGTCAACTGTCTGGCCTGGCGCGATAACGCCAAGTTCCAGCAGCAGGGTGCCGTCACCTATGAGATAACCGTTCCCGAAGACGGTATCTATAACCTTTCCTTTACATATCTGCCCCTTACAAAGACGGGCGGCGATGCTGACGAGACCAACGACAAGACCAGCACAGGTGCTGCAGAGCTTGCCGTTAAGATCGACGGCAAGATCCTTTATGCAGGTCTTGACGCTTTGTCTCTGCCCCGTATGTTTGTTAATGCAGGCTCTACCGCTGCCAACCCCACGGGCGAAATCCGCGTTGATACCATCGGTAACCAGCTCACCCCCGAGCAGGAGGAATACGGTCAGTTTGTGACCCAGTATGCCGTTGACCCGGTCGGTGTTGTTGCAGAGCCTTATAAGATTTTACTTACTGCCGGAACTCATAAGATCACCGTTGAGTCGGTGTTCGAACCCATTGCCCTTGCAAATATCGTACTTGAAGCCCCCGCTAAAACTTTAACATATGAAGAATATGCAGCCAAGAATACCGGCAAGGCCGATTACACCGGTGCCGCTATTGAAATCGAAGGCGAAAACGCATGGCTCAAGTCCACCAATTCGCTTGTTTCCAAGGCTGATAACAGTTCTCCCGACGTAACCCCCAACAGCCCGGTCAAGTCCAAGTTGAACTACATCGGTAACACCAACTGGCAGGTTCCCGGTGAGACCTTGTCATGGATCGTTGAGGTTCCTGCCGACGGTATCTATAATATAGGTATGAACTACAAGCAGGACGTTATTATCGACGGCTTTACCTACCGTTCGATCTCCATCGACGGTGAGATTCCGTTTGAAGAGTGCTCTAACCTCCGTTTTGACTACTGCACCGACTGGACCTTTAAGAAGTTGGGTGACAAGAAGCCTTACGGTTTCTATCTTACTGCAGGTAAGCACGTCATCACCATGACCGTTACTTTGGGTGAAACCTCGGAGTTCTATTCGAGACTGAGTGATATCGTTGATAAGATCGGTGATATGTATATGGATATCATTATGATCACCAGCGACTCTCCCGACCCGAACCGTGACTACGAACTGTTCAGACAGATTCCTAACTTTGAAGAGGCTTTGCTCGGCATCCACACCGACCTTGTTAAGCTTTCCAGCGATATGAAGGCCTTGTCGGGTGACCGTTCAAGTAAATACATCTCGGCTCTCAATAACATGGCTCGTGTTGTCAACGAGATGTATGAAAACAAATATACCGCACAGAACTACGTAAGCGACTTCTATTCCAACTACACCACCACCTGTTCGTGGTTGTATGAAATGAAGACCATGCCTTTGAACCTCGACCAGATTCAGTTGGCATCTCCCACTAAGGGATTCAAGGATAACCGTGCTTCGTTCTTCCGTTCACTCGGATTCGGCACCAAGCGTTTCTTCGCTTCCTTCACCGATGACTTCACTTCTATCGGCGGCTCGGTTTCGGCCGATGCCAAGGGCAGCGTTCGAATCTGGGTTAACTGGGGCCGTGACCAGACACAGGTTCTGAGCAACCTCATTCAGGACTCCTTTACCGCAGAGACCGGTATCGGCGTTCAGCTTGAGATCGTTAACGCTTCGCTCGTTAACGGTTTGCTCGCAGGTAACTTCCCCGATATGTCGTTGCACCTCAGCCGTACCGACCCCGTAAACCTCGGTATGCGTGGCGCGTTGTACGACCTCACCAACTTCTCCAATAAAAAGGATCCTAAGTATCTGCTCAGCTCCGAAGGTGTTACCTACACCGATGAGGATGGCAAAGAGTACGTCAGCTATCTGCTTGACTATGAGAGCGTTCTTACCCGCTTCCAGCCTACCGCAAGTGAGCCTTATTGGTACAGTGACGGTACCGGCGGTGATATGAAGCTGTTTGCTCTGCCCGATACTCAAGGCTTTTTTATAATGTATTACAGAACCGACGTTTTCGAGCGTCTCGGTATTGATGCTCCCGAAACCGCCAACAACGGTCAGGGCTGGACCTGGAATGAGTTCCTTGATGCGGCAACCATCCTCCAGCGTAACAATATGGCCGCCTACGTACCTTACACCAAGATCGCTTCGACCACCACCGTTAACGCAGGTATGGGCAGCTTGAACCTGTTCCCGACCATGCTCGCACAGAACAAGGTTAAGCTTTACAATGAAGCACGTAACAAGACCATGTTGACCAGCAGTGAAGCAATTCAGGCCTTCACTCAGTGGACCGACCTTTACACCAAGTACGGTATTGAGAAGCAGATCGACTTCTACAACCGTTTCCGTGTCGGTAGCGCACCTTTGGGTATTGCGAGCTACACCACCTACACCCAGTTGACTCAGGCCGCACCTGAAATCCAGGGTCGTTGGAAGATCACCGCAATCCCCGGTATCCTTCAGGAGGACGGCAGTGTTTACCGTCCCATCGCAGGTTCGGGTACAGGTTGCTCGGTCGTTAAGCGTTCGCCCAATAAGGATCTTGCATGGCAGTTCCTCTGCTGGTGGACCTCGGCTGACACCCAGCTTCGTTACAACAACAACGTTGAGTCTATCCTCGGTGCAGTTTCCCGTACCGCAACCGCTAACGTTGAAGCCTTCAGTTCTTATTCCTGGAACGCCGACGACCTCGAAATCCTGCTTGAGCAGTGGGGTCACGTAGAAGAGCTTCCCGAGCTTCCCGGCGGATACTACGTATCCCGTGCCGTTGACCAGGCTTACTGGGCAGTTCTTAACGGTAATGATAACGAAAAAGACGCAATGCTTGAGTGGGGTAAGGTTTCGGATAACGAAATTGCCCGTAAGATTGCGGAATACGCTAAAAAGTAAGAGGGGAGGAGAGTAAAAATGGATAAAAATCAAATTGCAATGAACAAAAAAATCAAGCGCAAGGCGATGTGGCAGGAACAGTTCCCCTCGTACACCATGTTGGCACCGTTCTTCATCTTCTTCATTGTTTTCCTTGTCTTGCCGATACTCTCTTCTATCGTTCTTAGCTTTACTAACTTCGATATGATCAACACGCCCAGCTTCGCAGGTTTGGGCAACTATATGAGAATGGTTCTGGATGACGACGTTTTCCCCGTCGTCTTCAAGAACACCTTGCTGTTCGCTATCATCTGCGGACCCGCAGGCTTCCTTCTCGCCTTCGTTTTTGCATGGTTCATCAACGAATTCTCGCCCATCGTCCGTACGTTGCTGTCCTTCATGTTCTACGCTCCGTCTCTGGTCGGTAACGCACACTTCATCTGGACAGTTGCTTTCTCGAGTGACAGCTACGGTTACATCAACAGTGCATTGCTTTCTCTCGGTCTTATCACTGAGCCTGTTACCTGGCTTTCCACCGCTGAATACATCAAACCGATCATCATAGCAGTTCAGCTTTGGTCGAGTATGGGTGTTTCCTTCCTTTCCAACATTTCAGGTCTTCAGAACGTCAATAACGAGCTTTACGAAGCAGGTTCCATTGACGGTATCAAAAACCGTTGGCAGGAGCTTTGGTACATCACCCTGCCCACTATGAAGCACATGCTTCTCTTTAGTGCGGTTATGGCCATTTCGAGTGCATTCTCTATCAGTGCTATCGCGATAGAACTTGCAGGTTTCCCGTCGGTCAGCTACGCGGCCGATACCATCGTCTCGCACATGCAGGACCTCGGTACCGTCCGTTACGAGTTGGGATACGCGTCGGCGGTCTCGGTCGTACTCTTCCTGATGATGATCTTGTTCCGATTGATTGTCGGCAAACTACTCAATATGACCGGTAAGTAAGGAGGTGGGATAGTGAGTTTGTTCAGTAAAAAACAGGAAGTTCTCGTTTTACCGAGCGGTGCTAAAGCACTTCGCGACTCGGTAAACGAAATGAAGGCTCCGCGCCGCAGACGTTCTTCGAAGTCTGAAGCCAAGCGTTATACACGTTCAAAGGTCGGAAACTTCTTCTATTTCTTCTTCATCATTGCCGCAGGCTGTTTTTCTATCCTGCCGCTCATTTACTGCGTATGTACCTCGTTGAAGCCGTTGGATGAAATTATGATATTCCCTCCGCGATTCTTCGTTCACCGTCCCACGACGGCCAACTACGCAGCCTTGCCCGGACTTTTGTCCAACCTTCGTATCCCGTTGTCGAGATACGTTTTCAACAGCTTGTTCGTAACCTTGGGAACGACCTTCCTTTACGTTGTTATTGCGTCAATGGCAGCCTTCGTTCTCTGTAAATCGAACATCAAGTTCAAGGGTGTTATATTCTATATCATCCAGTTCTCGTTGCTTTTCAACGGCTACACCCTCAACATTCCCCGTTACATTATATATACGGGCGTACATATCATCGATACTTATTGGGTATATATCTTGCCTCACTTTGCATCGACGATGGGTGTCTTCCTTATGAAGCAGTATATGCAGGGTGCTTTGCCGAATGCATTGCTTGAAGCCGCGAAGATAGACGGTGCAGGTTATTACAGAATCTTCTGGCAGATTGTTATGCCGATCGTTAAACCGATGTGGTTGACCCTGACCCTTTTCACATTCCGTGATGTTTGGGCAAGTGTTCCCGGCGGTACGATCTTCAGTGAAGCTCTCAAAACCCTGCCGACCATCATGGGCCAGATCACTGCCGGCGGTATCGCCCGTTCGGGTAGTGCGATGGCGGTTACGTGTATACTTATGGTACCTCCTATAATCGTTTACCTCATATCACAGAGTAACGTTATGGAATCCATGAGTAGCGCCGGTATCAAAGAATAAGGAGGAAGGATATAATGAAAAAGATTCAAAAGCTCCTTCTCCGCGTTCTTGTCTGTGCATTGGCTGTGCTTATGCTCGTTCCCACTATCGGTGTTTCGGCCGAGTTGTCCAAGACCGACGAAATGAGTTACGAAGCATATACCTATTGGTATGAATTCTCGGGTCACTCCCGCAAGATCGTTGCCAATAAGCCGATGTATAACACCGGAAAGGTACTTACTTCAATTGATCTCGAATGCTCGGGAGCATCCACCATTGAGGACTCGCACGTTTCCATAAGCGGCATCACCTACGTTCTCGATGGCGGCGGCTCAAGAGTTATTACACTTGACGAGGATTACAATAACGAAGTAGCATTCAGCTATGTTCTTGATAAGGACGGCTCGAAGCTTTACTTCACCAAGGCAAAGGGTATTTTCGTTGACGATGATGAAAACATCTACATTGCCGATACCTATCATGGACGTGTAATCAAGTGCGACACCAAGGGTAACCTCATCCGTCTTTACACCTTGCCTGATTCGCACCTTATCCCGACCGGCTTCAACTATCAGCCTGTTAAGGTTGCGGTTGACCATAAGGGTTACGTCTACATTTTGAGTAACGGTTCTTACTACGGTGCGATCCTTTATTCACCCGAGGACGAGTTCCTTGGTTTCTACGGTTCCAACGACGTTCCCGCAACGCTTGTTCAGGCATTCACCACTTTGTGGAACAGACTGTTTATGAACAACGCCAAGCGTTCCGAAATGACACGTTCGTTGCCGTACACCTTCTCTGACCTTTGGGTAGACCACGAGGGCTTTGTTTACACTGCCACCGGTACTACCAACAAAATGTCCGAGTCCTCTCAGCTCAAGCGTCTTAATCCGGGTGGTACCAACATTCTTCCTTCAAGCGGCGTCAACTTTGTTGAAGAGAACGTAATGAGCGACCCCATCAAAAAGACGGCCCGTTTCCAGAGTCTTATCGGTGTTGCGGCTGACGACGACGGATTTATGTACGCAATCGACGCTCACTACGGCAGAGTATACGTTTTCGATGCCGAGTGTAATATGATCACCGCTTTCGGCGGCGGTCTTAAGGAAGGTAACCAGGACGGTACCTTCTACAACCCGAGTTCCATTTCCTACAATTATGCTACCCAGGACGTTATCATCACCGATAACAGCCAGGATACCGTAACCGTTTTCAACATTACCGAACACGGTAAGCTTTTGAAATCGGCTCAGGCCAAAACCATCGTAGGTGACTACGAAGAGGCGATGGAAGAGTGGGAACAGGTACTTGCCGTTGACCGTAACTGTCAGATGGCTTACGCAGGTCTTGCAAAGGCTTACTACGTAATGGGTGAGACCGGCAACAACGCAGAGTATATCAACAAGGCTATCGAACTTTCGAAACAGGGTTATGACCGCGAGACCTACGCTTTGGCTTTCAAGAGCGTACGTACCGAGTGGATCAGACAGAACTTTACCTGGATCATCATTTTGGCAGTTCTGCTTATCGCAGCCGTCATATTCCTGCTTGTGTATACCACCAAGCATCAGGTGAGACTTATTAAGAACGAAAGAATTCACCTGGCCACCACGATGCTCACCCATCCGTTCGATAACTTCAGAGAGATCAAGGAAAAGGGTCTCACTTCAATTCCGATCTGTCTTGTTATCATTGCTCTCTACTACGTCTTTGACGTTATGGAGACAACCTTGGGCGGCTTCTCGTTCACCTATTTCGATCCGTCCAGCTATAACGCATTGCTCATACTTGCCAAGACCGCAGGACTTGTTATTCTGTGGACCGTCGCCAACTGGGGTGTTTGCACACTTCTCGGCGGTAAGGGTAAGATGAAGGAGATTTTCACGGTCATCAGCTACAGCTTGATCCCCTCGTTGATCGGAAGCGTCGTTTACGTTGTATGTACCAACGTACTCGTACCCGAAGAGGCCGCCTTCCTCAACATTCTGACCGTTATCTGCACAGGTTACACACTCCTGATGCTCGCCGCAGGTTCTATTATCGTTCACGACTTCAGCCTCGGCCGATTCATCTGGACCACGATCCTCACCCTTTTGGGTTGCGCCATCGTTGTGTTCCTGCTTATCGCTGTTGCAGTTCTCCTGCAGCAGACCGGAGGCTTCATTGCTACCATCTATTCTGAGATTCTGAAACTATTCTGATAAAGGAGGAGATTTAAAAATGAAGTTAAAGCGTATAATTTCTCTGCTGCTTTGTTTCGCACTTTGTTGCGGCCTCCTCCTCGTTACAGTAGGATGCAGTGAGAAGCGTGCTGCCGAGCAGGCATTCACACCGTTAGAAAAGTACGAGCGTTTAGATACCACCTGTGTGGCTGAAAACGACCGTTACAGCCTTATCTGGAGCGCCGAAAGAAAATGCGTCGTTCTTTACGATAAGGTTATGGATTATGAGTGGAGCTACATCCCCGAGGAAGCACTTAACACTTCGTACGATTACAGCATCGACGAAGAGGGTGCAACGGCAACCATCCGTCCTCAGGTCAAGTCTCCCATCATCGTTCACTACTACAACACCGGTAACTTCCAGACCGATGAGACCAACGCATTTGCAATGTCCATCGATAAGGGCAAGTATACCGTTACACCTACCGAAAACGGTCTTATTATGACCTGCTACTTCCCCGACCGTGAACTTACTGTTCCCGTTGAGTTCACCTTGAACGAAAACGGCGTCGACGTTTCGGTAGACCCCACCAAGATCGAGGAGAACGAGCTTTACAATATCTACGGTATTACCCTGGCTCCGTTCTTCTGCTCGGTCTCCAATAAAGACGTTAATAAGGATGACTATTATCTCTTCACTCCGTCGGGCTCGGGTGCCGTTGTTCGCCCCACCGTTGACGATACGAGAGAAGCTGCTGTTGAGGTTACCGAGACCGTTTACGGTGCCGATGCCAACTTAACTCAGTTTGAAAAGAAGACCCTCGCCGAAACCGTCAGAATGCCGGTTTACGGTGCAGTAAACGGTGACAAGGGTGTTTGCGCCATCATTAAGGACGGCGCCGAAATGGCCCGCGTTGTCACCACAATCGGTCAGAAATTCACCGGTTATTCTTACGTCAGCACCTCGTTCCACATCAGAGGCTATCAGGAGGTTGTACAGAACCTCTTTACCGCTTCGATCATCAAGACCAGACTTTATGCTGATGCCTTCACGCCCGATAAGATCAACGTAGGCTTCTATCCGCTTTACGGCGAGGATGCTTCCTACGTCGGTATGGCCGAAACCTACCGCAATTATCTTACCGAAGAGGGATATTTAAAGGCTGAAAAGTCCAACGACTCCTTACTTAATCTTAAGCTTGTCGGCGGCATCGAGACCACCGAGTTCCATTTTGGTATCCCGAGCGATGCAATGCTTGTTGCAACCACCGTTAAGCAGGCACAGAGCATTATTAAGGACGTCAAGGGAAAGACCGGTCTTGAGAGCATCAACGCCAACCTTATCGGCTTCGGTAAGAACGGTAACGACATCGGTGTCGTTGCAGGCGGCTATGCACTCGGTAAGGACTTCGGCAAGGAAGCCGACCTTGAAAAACTTATCAAGTACAGTAAAAATAACGGAATCAATCTTTATATGAACTTTGATATGCTCAGATTCAAGTCGTCGGGCGGCGGTGTAAATACCACCTTCGGCAAGGCAGAATCGGCTACCGGAAGCTTTACTGAGCTTGAGTATACGGGACTTAATTCACGTCAGCCCGATAAGACTTTAGGAAAATACTTCCTCGTGACCCGTACCAAATTCTCCGACGTTGCAGCCAACATTGAAAAGACTGCAAAGGATTGGAAATTGACCGGTGTCAGCCTTGATACTCTGACCTCTATATCTTATTCGGACTACGCCGAGAAGGAATACTACGCCAGAGCCAATTTCGATAAGCAGGCAAGTGCAATTCTCGCTCAGTTCGGTGAGAACGGTCTGAATGTTGCAGGTAGTGATGCTAACGGCTACGCCGCAGCACTCTGCACCCACGTTTACGACGTTCCCACTCAGTCCTCGAAGTACAGATCCTTCACCTATGACGTTCCGTTCTATCAGATCGTATTCAAGGGTTCTGTTTCGATGTCTGGCACTTCGATCAACCTTTCGACCAATGAGAAGGTCAACCTCCTCAAGGCTGTTGAAAGCGGTCTCGGTCTTACATACACGCTCGTTGGCCAGTACAACACCAACCTCGTTTCTTCCGCACAGAACGTATTCTACGGTTCCGTATACTGGGATGAAACCATTGAATTGGGTGTACGCGACAGCATTGTTGAGACCGTAGCAGGTTATAAAGACTATTTCAACTCGGTCAACGGTGCCAAGATTGCAGACCACAAGGTCATCACCCAAGACGTCAGAGTTACCACCTTCGATAACGGTGTTACCGTATACGTAAACTACGGCAACCGCGATTATACCGACGGTGATATTACGGTCGCAGCAGGCGGCTATACAGTAAAGGGGGCATAATCAATGACAGAAAATATGAATACCGCAGCCCCTAAAAACGCTGTTAAGAAGCATAAAAAGCATAAGGGTATTGAATCGCTCAAGAGTACCTACGGCAGACTGTTCGTACTTCATTGGGAAATCGGTCTTATTCTGTTCTTTGTAATGCCTCTGTTCCAGTCGTTTTACTACGCTTTCTGTGACGTTAGCTTCTCAGGCGGTGAATACCACTTCCAGTATGCAGGTCTGAAGAACTTCAACTATGCCTGGAATGAGAATGCCAACTTCTCTAACAACGTCAGCCTTTCGCTGACCTCGATCGTCGGTTCCTTGCCGGTTATCGTTATCATAAGCTTGATTCTGGCATTGTTACTTAACCAGAACTTCCGCGGCAGACTTTTCTTCAGAGGTCTCTACTTCCTGCCGGTTATTATTGCCTCCGGTGTCGTCATTGAACTTCTGTTCAAGACCACCACGGCCGATGTTTCCTCGTCAGGTGTTTCGGATTCCTTCGCTGCCAATATGCTTCAGATTGACGATATTATGGCCTGGCTTTCGTTGCCGACCGAAATCGGCGCGTACTTCGGCGGCCTGTTGAATGACATATTCAACCTTGTCTGGAACTGCGGAATCCAGATCGTTCTCTTCATTTCGGGTATGCAGTCGATCCCCGATTCTCTCTATGAGGTTTCGAAGGTCGAAGGCGCTACCAAGTGGGAGGAGTTCTGGTTCATCACCCTTCCGATGTTGGCAAGAACCTTGATACTTGTCATTATCTTCACCATTGTTGAATTGGTTACAGCCAAGGACAACGTCGTTATGTCGCAGGCTTACACCCTTATGAGAGGTGCTGCAACAAGCTACGGCACGGCCTCTGCAATGCTTTGGATTTACTTCATCATTGTCGGCGTATTTATGGCTGTCTTGATGGGTGTGTTCTCGCAGGTCTGCCTCAAACGTTGGGATACAGGAGGTAGAAGCTAATGACTAAGATTTTTGATAATATTAAAGGTCTTTATCTGAAATATAAGAACGCAAGTGCCGAGGCAAGATATAAGGCTGTGCTTAAAGCCAACAGCGTATTTATGGCAGTGCTTCGTTACGTTATTCTTATAGCTATCGGATACATCATTCTCTATCCCTTGTTCTATATGATCTGTTCTTCGTTCAGAACTAAGGATTCGTTCTACGACCCGTCTATCGTATGGATTTCACCCGACCTTACCATGGAAAACTTTATGGATGCGTTGAAGGTTCTGAAATACGGCAAGTCGGTTGTAAACACCCTTTTGTATGAGATCGTTTCGGCAGGAATTCAGATTATGAGCTGCTCGTTGGTTGCTTACGGTCTTGCACGTTTCGAGTTTAAGGAAAAGAAGATATTGACCTTCTTTATGTTCCTTCTCATTCTCGTTCCGTCGCAGATGATGATGCTCCCGATCTTTATGAACTATTCTAAGCTCGACTTCTTGGGCTTCCTGGGATTGGTTGACAAGCTGACGGGTATTGATATCCGACCCAACGTTCTGAACTCGTTCTGGACATTCTATCTCCCCGCACTTCTCGGTGTCGGCATCCGTTCAGGTCTTATCATCTACATCTACATCCAGTTCTTCAAGGGTCTTCCTAAGGAACTTGAAGAAGCATCCTGGATCGACGGTGCAGGTCCCTTGAAGACCTATCTCCGCATCGCACTTCCTTCATCGGGTGTTGTTATTACCACCGTTACCGTTTTCTCGCTTATCTGGCATTGGAACGACTATTCACTGTCTTCTATGTACCTCTACGCAGAGAAATGGCCGTTGGCAGTACGACTCAGCGAGATTACCTCTGCCGAGGCTATGGGTACTCTCCGTCTTGACGGTAATGACCCCAGAAGAATCGCTATTATGATGTCGGGTTGCTTGATGTTCGTTATTCCGATACTTATCGTTTACTTGATACTTCAGAAGAAATTCGTTAAGAGTATCGACCGCGTTGGTATCACAGGTTAAATTTTACAGACGAGGTGTCTTAACGGCACCTCGTCGTTTTGTTTCTCGGAATGACAGCCTGAGCTCTAGTCTGTCATTTCGAACGAATGTGAGAAATCTTAGTTCGGCTTAAAGATTCCTCGTCGTTTCACTCCTCGGAATGACAAACCAATCATAGTTCTGTCATTCTGAGCGTAGCGAAGAATCTTAAAAATCCAACCACCGCGGAGCTCCTCGGAATGACAGGCTTGGTCGGGGGTTAAAGGATTTGAACGGACGGTTTCGTGCAATTTGGCAGAAATTGTTACAAATTTGTGAATATGCATAAATTTATAATGGCATTTTGTATAAAAAAGGATAATTGTTTTGTGCTTAAGTGCTAAATTTGGATTTTCCAAACAAATTTAACAAAAATGTTATTGAAAAATCAAATTGAATTTGATATTATAATAGGGCAGTAGGTGTGTACGTATGCTTCAGTGCGCCCTTTTGGCGGATTTGGGCATAAAGAAAGCACACTGTAAAGAAAATTAAGGAGGAATTTCTTATGAAAAAAGGCATTAAGAGAGTACTTTGCCTCGTTTGTGCATTATTGATGCTCGTTTTTGCCATGACCGCATGTGGCGGCAAGAAGGATAAGGACGCTGGCGCTTCCAAGGCCCCCACATCATCTGCCGGCGACGTTATTGCTATCAAGCCCAGTATCGATCCCGAGTCTGAGTGGGTAGACTTCGATCCGTATGCAACCATTTCCGATTCCATTAAGGGTCAGACCGTTCGTTTTGCTACCTGGATCGACCACACCACCACCGAGGGTGCAGTTCCCCTCGCAAACTTTGAAGCCGATACCGGCCTTAAGGTTGAACTTTATACTGTTAAGCAGGTTGGATATGTTAGCGCTTTGATGACCAAAATGGCATCCGGTGACATTCCCGACGTTTTCGTTTCCAACGAAGCTGACGGTTGCTTCCCTGTTACCTTCCAGATCGCCGCTCCTATCAACAAGGTTTCTACCGTTAACCTTAAAGAGCCCATCTGGGACCAGACAATGCTTGCTACCGGTACCGTTAACGGTGACGTTTACCTCGTAAACACCATCGGTACTCCTTGGTCCGGTTCTAATATGGTCTTCTACAACAAGCCCCTCTTCGAAGAGAACGGCTTTAAGACTCCTAAGGAGTATTATGAAGAAGGCACCTGGACTTGGGATACTCTTCTCAAGTGCGCTAAGGACATCAAGGCTCTCGGCCCCGACTACAAGGGTGTAGGTCTCGAGTCCGACATCTTGACCGACTCGCTCGGCACTTCGTTCATCAAGTACGACTATAAGACCAACTTGTTCTCCAGCGGTATCAATGATAAGGCTCTCCTCGAGGGTTATCAGTGGTATGCTGATGCTAAGGAACAGGGTCTTATGGACGGTAGCCGCGAAACCTTCAAGACCAACAAGTGCGGTCTCTTCATTCGTGGACCTTACGGTCTTAAGTCTACCGGTTACTTCATGGATATGAACCCTGAAGACGTTGGCTTTACCTATCTTCCCTCTATGGAAGAAGGTCAGATCGGCCGTATTTCTTCTATCTATCGTATGTACGGTATCATTGACAAGGCTCCCAATGCAGATGCAGCAGGTTACTTCATCCGCTATTGGCTTGATCCTGACAACTATGACCTGAACAACACCTTCCTTACTATCGAGGCAGGTCAGTTCTACTATGAGCTCATCAACAGAACCGCAGACGAGAAGTACTTCTGCTTCGACAAGCCGGTTGCAACCCTTATCGGTGAAGACGTCAAAGTATTCTGGAGCCCTGTAAAATCTGCTTCTTCTGCAGGTGTTAAGACTGCTCTCGACTCTGTTTCCAACAAGGTTGACCAGGCTGTTGCAGCTGCTAACAAGCTCGTTCAGGATAAGGTTGCAGCAGATAAGCTGTACTACAAATAATTAGTCTTTTGTCTTGTTGCGGTTCGCCGCAGTTTCAGTCAAAGGTTAATTGTCCTTAAACATAAAAGACGCCGAAGATTTTCTTCGGCGTCTCTTTTGTTTTGCGGTGGGCAGTATTTTTAAGTGAATACGTTCTGTGTTTTGCGGTGTCTGTACCGTTATTAACTGTGCTTTCGCATCAAAACTGCAAGTATCAAAAAAGGGGAAAATAGGGGCATTTGTCATTATGCCCAATAACCTTAAACATCAATTGTTGAAAACGGCAATGGATTTTTTGTTTTTATTTAAAAAGCATATTTTTTTGAAAATTTTTTCAAAAAAACTAAAATTTATGTTGAAAATTTCAAAAGGTTTTGGTATTATAATTCTAAAGTATAAGCAGAATTGCCGTTATGCGCCCAATTTTGGTTTCAAACCTTGGGGATAGGTGTTTCTTTAGCATACATATTTTAGGCGTTTTTTCTGCGTTTTCCCGTGTAAAACGGGCCAAAATCGGTAGTTTCTGTTTGGTTGCGAAAGCGACGAAGCAGTGCTATATATAGTTTTTTTACGGTCGCTCGCGGGAGCGATCCCATGAGCACCGATAAAAGGTGTAATCAATGTAGAAAGAGGTAAGACAATGAAGACACGTGCTTTCAAAAAGGTTCTGAGTGTTATCTGCGTCCTCGCTATGTTGATGTCTGTTTGCGTAGTTTCTTTGGTTGGCACCACCAGTGCAGCCACCGATACCTATGCTCTCCACATCAACGGCGTTGTCAGCAATCAGACACTCGAAGTCGGCGCAGCTATCCCCGCTGCTGATTCCGGTGCACCCGGCGTCGTATTTGAGGGATGGTATGATTCCACCGACTTCACCAAAAAGGTAGATAAAGCAGGAGCTGAAAAGACTCTCTATGCTAAATTCTCTTCTACCGTTATTAACTTTGACGGAGCAGAACCCGGACTTTTCGATCCTAATAACAATATCCAGATGCCGGTTACTGCAGATCCGACAAACTCTGCCAACAAAGCAATTAAGTATTCGTTCTCCACCACGAGACCCAACGTTGCTTTCGAGACCTATGCCGGTTCCGGCGTCGGTTTCCAGGCTCTCTCCAAGGTCGTTGGCGAGGAGACTGTATACCCCAAATATGAGCTTAGCTTTAAGTATTTGGTTACCGGTACCCCCGACAAAGCGACTCTCGGCATTCAGATTTACTATTCTGCCGAGGCCGGTATCGGCGCAAACGGTAACAAGACCGCAGGCCAGTCCGCAAACCTTTCTCTTGTAGATGTCGGCGAGTGGAAGTCCGGTAGCATCATTATTCAGAACAATAAGAAGAACATCGATGCTGGTCAAGTTTATCCCGTGGTTACCGCATACTACGGCTCAAGCTGTCCCGCAACTATTTATTTCGATGATATTGTAATCACCGAGATCGTTGAGAAGGAATATACCTATCACCACATCGACGGCACTGTTGAGAAGCAGGTTGCTGCCGCAGGTGATGCAAACCTTCCCGCAAGAGGTGCTTACTATCAGGGTTGGTATGACGAGACCTTGACCTACAAGTTTGACAAGGTTCCCGCCAACATTACCGAGTTTTATGCAAAGTATACTAAGATTGAGTATGACTTTGAGGACGGCAAGAAGGAGATCTATGACCCCAACAACAAGTTTGGTGTTGGTGCAGGTAACTGGAGCATCGTTGCAGATCCCGACAATGCCAACAACAAGGTTCTGACCGCTAATTTTGATGAGGCTCGCTACAACTTTGCACTTAACGGCGCTTACGGTGCCAAGGCAGGTTATCGCCTTATCAAGGGTCAGGATTATGTGATTTCCTTTAAGTATAAGGCCACAGGTGTGGTTGACGAGACCGCAGGTAATATCGTACTTTATGCTGCTACCGATGCAGGTGTCGGTGTTGACGGCAACAAGGTTTCGGTCAAGACTGTTGTCAGCGGTGTTAAGAATTCCGCTGATTGGGTCGAGGTTTCTGTCGAATTCAATTCTGACGTTGACTTTGCAACCTATAAGAATCTTCTCGTCACCTTCCGCGGCACTACCGCTAATACCGGTGCTAAACTCTACATTGATGATATAAGCATTGCTCCCAAGCAGTTGCCCGTTTCTACCGACGATTTCACTATGGACTTCGAGGATAAGGCCGGCGCAGACTTCAAGTGGAGTGTTGCTGATGCTAACAACTATACCGTATCGACCGGTAACTCTTACGTTTCCCGCGGCGCACTTGTTGAAGAGGCAGACGGCAACGTTGCTTTCGCTGTAAAGCACTATGCCGCTAAGGGCAAGTATTTCTACTTCTCCATTGACGACGGTTCCAAGCTGTTCGAGTCTATCAACTACGGACTTTATACTATTAACTTCAAGTATAAGGTTGCTCACAGTGAGACCCCGACCGCTATCGGTATTGCATACGTTGATGCCGAGACCGGCAAGTTCAAGAAGGCATTTGAATTGGCAAGCTTTGAATATGAAGATCAGACCGAGTGGAATGAAATCACCTACACCTTCGGTACCGATCTCTATGACATCAACAGCTACACCAACTTTGCTCTCTATGTATACAACTCGACCAACGTTCCGTTGATCAACATTGATACCAACCTTGAGACCGCTACCACTGTTTTGTTTGACGATGTAGTTGTCAAGACCCACGCAGAGGTTTCTGAAATGGGTATGATCCGCTTCGATTCGGTCGGCGGTGACGCTGTTGAGCCTATCATCAGACCTTCTATGAATCCCGCAGGTACTCTTCCTGAGCCCACCAAGTACGGCTTCGATTTCGTGGGATGGCAATATAACACCACCGATGCTGAGGGCAATGTTATTTCCCACAAGCTCGATAAGGACGCTCTCGTTCCCGACTTTGTAACCGATGCTTATGCTGTATGGCAGGTCAAGGACGGCTTTGCTCAGTTTGACTTCCGCAGTAACGTTGACGAGTTCGATGCTAAGATGCCCGTTCTCGTTGCAAAGCCTGGCGAACCCATCCTCAACTTCCCGACCGAGAAGCCTGAAGCAGTCGGTCAGAAGTTTATCGGTTGGTATACCGACAGAACCTTTAAGACTATGATTGATCCCAACAAGGCACCCGCAGAGAGCTGCACTCTCTTTGCAAAGTGGGAATCTACCGGTGAAGTCATTGACTTTGAAGAATATCCTGCAGGTTGGTTCAAGCCCGACGGCCGCGGTTCGGGTGGTCCTGTAACCGACCGTGTTTCTATCGTTACTCTCGATGACGGTAACCACGTAATGTACTACAACTTCTCCAGCGGTGACAACCAGTCCAACACCTCTTCTATCGCAGGTGGTCACCTTGCACAGGGCGATAAGAGATTCAGAGCTGTTGAAGGTTTGGACTATACCATCAAGTTCAAGTACAAGGTTCTTGAGGCCAAGGCTTCCGGCGCTATCGGTGCTGTTCTTTCCAAGAACGGTTCTCTCTGGGGCAACCGTCAGGAGCAGACCGGCCGCATGAACTACGGTAAGGCTGAAGACAAGTGGCTTGAAGGCGAGTTCACCTTCACTGCAACCCTTAACGCTGAGGTTACCGATCCCGATACCGGCAACATCATTTCTATCGGTTGCTCTAACGACTGTAAGATCTACATCGATGACGTAGTTCTTATCTGCTCGTTCAACGAAATGAACGTTTACGGCTCTGCTGTTGTTTTCGAGACCAACGGCGGTAATGATATGGATGTCTTCTCCGGCGATATTGGCACCGAGATGAACCTCCCCACTCCTGTACGTCCCGGCTACAAGTTCATGGGTTGGTACACCGATAAAGAACTCACCAAGCCTCTTACTCAGAAGACCTTCGGCGAAGAGACCCTCTTTGTATATGCAAAGTGGCAGCTCGGTAAGTTCATTGAGGACTTCGAGGAGTTCCCCAAGACCGTTATGTCGGTTGGTGTTCACGGCGCATTCTCGCTCTACACCAAGTCTACTGCAGGCTTCGATGCAACCAACGTTAAGAGCGGCGAGACATCTCTCTTCCGTAACGGTGCAACTGCAGGTGTTAAGAACTTCACTGCACACAGATCTACCGATCTTGCTCTTACCGTAGGCGAGACCTACACCTTGAGCTTCTATGTAAAGCCCACCTCGGTTGGCGATGTAAACGGTACTATCTCCATTATGGATCTTAAGACCTTTACCGGCATCAACCAGGGCACCATCGGTGCAGTTGTTGCTAAGGTTTCCGACCTCAAGCAGGGCGAATGGAACCTCGTAACCTATACCTTCACTGCTACCTCTGAGTTCGTTGGTCTCTCGACCACCGCAGGTAACGATATGTACTTCGATGATGTTACCGTTACTCTGAAGGGTTATACCGGCTCTGCTAACACCGGCGATTCTTCAGTAAGCCCGATCCTCGTGCTTATGATGGTTATCGTTTCGGCAGGTGCTCTTATCGTAACCGGTAAGAAGGTATTCTCCAAGTAATCTTTGATTACCAACTAATTCAATCGGCATTCCGATTTTCGGAATGCCGATTTTCTTTGCGTTTGCAGTTTATTTTTGTTTCGTTTTGATTGACAAAACAGAAACAGACAGATATAATATAAAGATGGTATAATATGTAGCGCCAAGGCGCTGATTGGAGAATTTATAAAATGGAATGGATGTCATTAAACACTCTCAGAGAGAAATATCTTTCGTTCTTTGAAAGCAAAGGACATTTGCGTTTGGGAAGCTTTTCACTTGTTCCCGATAACGATAAGTCCTTGTTGCTTATAAACTCGGGTATGGCCCCGATGAAAAAGTTCTTTACGGGTGAGGTCACTCCTCCGCGTAACAGAGTCACTACCTGCCAGAAGTGCATCAGAACCCCCGACCTTGAGCGTGTCGGTCATACCGCACGTCACGGCACCTATTTTGAAATGCTTGGCAACTTTTCGTTTGGAGATTATTTCAAGGAAGAGGCAATCGAGTGGGCTTGGGAGTTTTTAACCAAAACGCTCGAAATTCCCGAAGACCTGCTTTGGCCGAGTATTTATGAAAACGATGACGAGGCTTATGATATCTGGGCCAAAAAAATAGGCGTAAATCCTGCACATATTGTCCGTCTCGGTAAAGAGGACAACTTCTGGGAGCACGGCTCGGGTCCCTGCGGTCCCTGTTCCGAAATATATTTCGACCGCGGCATTAAATACGGTTGCGGCAGTCCTGACTGCAAGCCGGGTTGTGATTGCGACCGCTATATGGAGATTTGGAACAACGTTTTCTCGCAGTTCAATAATGACGGCAACGGCAATTATACCGAATTAAAGCAGAAGAATATTGATACGGGTATGGGTCTTGAGCGTCTCGCTTGTGTTTTGCAGGGTGTGGACAACCTCTTTGAGGTCGACACAGTACGCAACATCCTGAACGAGGTTTGCCGAATTGCCGGTGTTGAATACGGCAAGGATGCTAAAAGCGACGTTTCCATCCGCGTTGTTACCGACCATGTCAGAGGCGCAACCTTTATGATTTGCGACGGCGTGTTGCCGTCTAACGAAGGCAGAGGCTACGTTCTCCGCCGTCTGCTTCGCCGTGCCGCACGTCACGGAAAGCTGCTTGGCATTGACAGAATGTTCCTTTGCGATATTTGTGACAAGGTCATTGGCGAGAATAAGGGCGCATACCCTGAGGTTCTCGAAAAGCAGGATTATATTAAGAAGATCATCTCGGTTGAGGAAGAGAACTTTGCCAAGACTATCGACCTCGGCCTCAAAATGCTCGAAGATATTACCGCTTCGGGTGACACAAAGGTGCTTTCGGGCGCCGATGCCTTTAAATTGAACGATACTTATGGATTCCCCATTGATCTGACCCGGGATATTCTCGAAGAAAAGGGTTGGACGGTCGATGAGGAAGGCTTCCAACAGCTTATGAAGGAGCAGAAGGAAAGAGCACGCGGTGCCCGTAAGGCGGCCGACGGCGAATCCTGGAAGAGCGGCGAGATCAGTTTCGACGGCATTTCAGCTACTGAGTTTTTAGGTTATACCGACGACGTTTGTGAGGCAACCGTCAAGGCCATTGTTGTTGACGGTGAGACGGTTGACTCGGCTGAGGACGTAAAGGCCATTGTGGTTCTCGACAGAACCGTTCTTTACGCCGAAAGCGGTGGTCAGGTCGGTGATATGGGTGTCATCGGCGATGCCGTTGTTGAGAACGTCAAGAAGAACGCAAGCGGCATTTTTATGCACTATACTGTTATCGGTACCAAGTTGTCGGTCGGTGACACGGTCAACGTTACGGTTGACGTCGATCGCAGAACCGCGATCCGTCGTAACCACACTGCCGCACACCTTTTGCAGGCAGGACTTCGCGCTGTGCTCGGCACCCACGTTGAGCAGGCAGGTCAGTTGGTTAATGATACGGCCGTTCGTTTCGACTTTACACATTTCCAGGCTATGACCTCCGATGAATTAAAGGCGGTCGAAGCCTTTGTAAACGATGCTATTTTTGAGGCTATCGAGGTAGAAAACCGCGAAATGCCTATCGACGAGGCTAAGGCTTTGGGTGCGATGGCTTTGTTCGGCGAAAAGTACGGAGATATTGTCCGCGTTGTCAACGTACCCGGTGCTTCGGTCGAACTTTGCGGCGGTACGCACATTTCGAATACCGCAAAATTGGGTCTTTTCAAGATTGTTTCCGAATCTTCGGTTGCTTCGGGTGTGCGCCGTATTGAAGGCGTGACCGGTCGCGGCGTATATGAGCTTCTCGGCAAGCTCGACGGTGAGATCAATGCCGCCGCTGCTGCGTTGAAGCTTAACAATCCTGCAGAGCTCACCTCGAAGTGCGAACAGCTTATGGGTGAACTCAAGGCATCCGCCCGTGAGGTCGAGGCTTTGAATTCCAAGTTGGCAGGATTCCGTGTTGACGAACTTATTGCAGGTGCCACCGACATCGGCGGTGTCAAGCTTATTACCGAGCGTTTTGACGCGGTCGGCAGTGATACGCTTCGCAGTATGGCCGATAAGATTCGCGACAAGGTGCCTTCGGCCGTTGCTGTTTTTGCCGATGTGAACGGCGCATCGGTGACCTTTGCCGCTTCGGCCGGTAAGGACGCTCAGGCCAAGGGTGTTATGTCGGGCAAATTGGTTTCGGCTGTTGCCGCTGTTGCAGGCGGTAAGGGCGGCGGACGTCCCGATTTCGCTATGGCAGGTGCCAAGGAATCTTCTAAGGCTGATGAGGCATTGAACTCTGCCGCAGAGATCGTGCGTGGTATGTTGAAATAAGGAGATAGGTTATGGACTGTCTTTTTTGTAAAATTGCGGCGGGTGAAATACCGTCGACCAAGGTTTTTGAAAACGACGATGTTTACGCATTTTTGGACATTGATCCGCAGGCGCCATTCCACGCGATAGTAATTCCCAAAAAGCATATCAAGTGTGCCGATGAAATCAGACCTGAAAACAGTGGAGTTATCGCTAAAATTTTCGAGGCCATAGCTATAATTGCCAAGCAAGAAGGTCTGACCAACGGCTACCGCATTGTTAATAACTGCGGTGAGGACGGCGGACAGACCGTGGGTCATCTTCATTTCCACGTGTTAGCCAAGAGACCCCTCGCGTGGCCTCCGGGCTGATGTGTTGTAGAAATAAGCAAAATTCAGGAGATGTTAATATGCAGGAATTTTATGAAATGAAAATTGCAGGTCTTACTCGCAAGCTTCCGCTTTGCGCCGTAAACGACCATCTTGACATTGCAGGATTTATTATTTTCGGCGACGTTGAATTGACGGTTGCCGCTTGCAGCGAGTTGCTCAAAAAGGTGGGCGATTTTGATGTTATCGCAACCCCTGAAGCCAAGAGTATTCCGTTGGCTTATGAGTTGTCGCGCCAGTCGGGCAAACCCTACGTTGTAGCAAGAAAGGGACTTAAGGTCTATATGCGCGACCCTATTTCGGTTGCCGTAACCTCCATCACCACCCAGCATGAACAGCATCTTTATTTCGGTGCAGATGAGGTCAATTTGATGAGGGGCAAGAAGGTTCTCATCATTGATGACGTTATCAGTACAGGCGAGTCGTTAGACGCAATGAAGCGTCTTGTATCGGCTACGGGCGCAGAAATTTCGGATTGTTGTTCCATTCTTGCCGAGGGCGATGCCGCAAAACGCGACGACATCGTGTTCCTCGAACCTCTGCCGTTGTTCTTCAAATAATTTGTTTTCACATTTCCCGTCGAAGTTTCTTCGACGGGATTTTTGTTGCAAATATATTATGCGTTTGGTAAAATAATTACAGAAAGAAGGTGTTCGGGATGAAGCGGCTGATTTGTTTGTTTTTTGTTTTGCTACTGTGTTTGTTTTGTGGGTGTTCTACTGAAGAAAACAAAGCCTTGGCCAACAATGATTCGTCACAAGCGGCGGGTGTAATATCGAGAGATGATATTATGTTTCTGAATGCCGATAACGAGTCGGTCTACCGTGTGGTGCGTCCCGATGGAGACTTTGCGGTGACGGGTGTTGCTCAGTACGTTTGCGGCAGGATGAGGACGTTGCTCGGTGCCAAGGTGCGTAACACTTCGGATGCGGAGGACGGCACCGATCAATATG
Source organism: Clostridia bacterium (assembly GCA_017629275.1). Lineage (GTDB taxonomy): Bacteria > Bacillota > Clostridia > Oscillospirales > Acutalibacteraceae > UMGS172. The sequence goes on along the minus strand of JAGBXM010000004.1, from coordinate 5,707 downwards.
AAATACTTTTGGGCGACAGCGACCGTCCCGAGGTCGAGGCGGCAAGGGAATACCTTTTCACTCAAAATGGCGGACGTTATGGGGATTATATTATCTGCACTATAGGCAAGAAGATCGTTATTTTTTCACACAGCGCCGATGCTTTGAAAACGGCGGCAGAATATTTTATCGAAAACATTGTGAATCCTGACGGTATTAAGGGCGGAATAAAACACGTTTATAAGGTCGAGGGCAATTTCACTGACATAACGATCAATTCGGTGCCGATAGGCAGGTTTAGTTTTGTCAGGCCGCACTATAATTCGTCATATTTAACCGAGCTTGAAATGGAAAAGGCAGTAGAGCAGGTGTATTCTGAAACGGGATACAGGCTGAAAATTTTGCACGATACATACCATAAAGAACAGACTTACGAAATAATCGTGGGTGACTGTGAGCGCGAGGGCGTCGAAAAGATTACAGGCTATGATGATTTTAAAATCACGGTAAGCGGCACGAAGGTCTTTATCAATGGCGGCTCGGCCCACGCGACGGCAATGGGCGTTGCAGAGTTCTCAAAAAGCCTCGGCGGCAACATTTCGGACTCCGATTCGGTTGTCAACACATACAGCGAGGCGCTAAGGAATTACGATGTCGGTACGACACTTTACAAAACGTGGGGCGAGGATTTTGATGGAGAGGAAATAAATACTGTCGTCTGGCGGGTCGGAGACCCTACCGCGAAATGGGAAGGCCTTAACGGTAAAGCGCAGGTGAGGTCGAGCGATCCTGATGACGTGTATATAAAAGACGGGTGCTTTTATATCACGGCACGTGAGGATGATGAGTATTACTACGGTGGTGTCATCCAGACCTACGGCACGTATAAGTACGGATATATAGAAATGAGCTCGAAGATACCGCACGGCAGAGGCTTCTGGACGGCGCTGTATTTGTGCAGTGACGACCGTTACAGTGCGACCGATTTGTCGGTTCCGATGTTGGCAAGTCCCGAATACGACGTTATGGAGTGCTTTGGCAATTCGGAACATTATCAGGCGAATATTCATTCCTGGCCGCGAAACGGAGCCGACGGATTATACGGGTGGGAGCATATTTCGTTGGATAACACCCACGGAAACGAGAAGCGGTACCACAGTCCCGATAACGGCATTGTGTTGGGGTATGATTTCCACACCTACGGAATGATGTGGGATAGCGAAAAGGTGACCTTCACCTGTGACGGAGACGCGTTTTTCTCTTATGATACGACGACAAACGAGCAGGATATAGAGACCAACAACCACAATGTGTGGATAAGAATTGCAATGAACGTCGGCAGTGCGACCAACCCCGAGCCGGGCATTACCGAAGACCCCAATGATTGGCGTAATACGGGTCGGTTTGTTGTAGACTGGGTCAACGTTTATCAAAAGAACGACGGGAAATGCACCTTGAACGGAAGCGTTTTGGATTAGTTACACAAAATTTACAAATTAAGATTGACATAAACAGTTGCTTTTTGGTATAATCAAAATAACCAACTTATTATGGAGGAACTATTATGAAAAGAATTTTATGTTTGTTGCTTGTTCTTGTTCTGGCGCTCGGTCTTATGGCCGGTTGCGGCAAGGATAAGGATAAGGACAATTCCGGCAACACAGGTGTTTCGGGCGACATTATCAATAAGGCGGACGTAAGCTTTGTTGTTGATGGTGAAACTAATTACCGAATCGTTCGTCCCGAAGGTGATACTGAGGCCACTAAGATTGCACAGTATGTTTTCCAGCAGATGAAAAAGGCATTAGGTGTAAATGTACGTAACGCTTCCGATACAGAGGATGGAAACGATACGTATGAGATACTTATAGGTAAAACCAACCGCGAGGAAACCAAAAAGGCCGCCGAGTACCTCAAGGCCAAAACCGGCGGAAGATACAACGACTTTATTGTCTGCACCATCGGCAAGAAGATCTGTATTTATTCTTCAAGCGTTGAGGGCACACAGGCAGCCGCCGAATATTTTGCCGCCAACTTCTGCAAGCCTGAAGGTGTTAAAGGCGGTATTGAGTACTTAAAGGCTGTTGAAGGCAATTTTGAAAACATTACCGTTAACGGTAAGACCATTGGTGAGTACACCATTGTCAGACCTCACTTCAATTCTTCGTGGTTGACTGAGGTTGAGATCGAAGAGCTCATCGATTCCGTTTATACAAAGACCGGCTATATGCTTTCCTTTGTGCACGATACTCTGTCGACCCCTGCCGATTATGAGATTATCGTCGGCAACACCAATCGCGAAGGTGTTGAGACCATCACCAATTACGACGATTATAAGATTACCATTAAGGGCAAGAAGATATACATAAACGGCGGTTCGGCACACGCTACTGCTATTGCCGTTTCTGAGTTCGGCAAGATGCTTAAAGGCAAGCTTAAGGATTCGTCTTCGGTCAGCGGTAACTATGAGACTACAATGGCAGGTTACGACAAGTCTACCGAATACTATAAGACCTGGGGTGACGATTTCGACGGTGACGCCCTTGATACCACCAAGTGGCGTCAGGAGACCGAGACTAACAGAACCACAGGGCAGAACGGTAAAATCTCGGTTCGTTCTTCTGATCCTGACCGTGTTTTCCAGACCGACGGTAAGTTCTATATTACCGCAAGCTTTGATGATGAATACTACTACGGCGGTATGATTCGCACCCAGAACATCATGAGCTATAAGTACGGTTACGCTGAAATGAGCGCATTGATGCCTCACGGCGGCGGTATGTGGATCGCATGGTGGGCCTGCTCTAATGATTCTAACAGTCCTATCACGGGTGAACCCAAGCTTGTTAGCCCCGAAATTGATATCGTTGAGATGTTCGGCAACTCGGGTTCTTATGCCGCTAACTGCCATACCTGGCCGACCACTCTCGGTACGGAAATAGGAATTGAGCACTATTCGCTTGACGGTAGATTCTCCAACGAAAAGAAGTATATTGTTCCTGACGGTGCAAGACTTGCCGACGGTTTCCACACCTACGGTTTCTTGTGGGATAACACCCAGATGGCGTTTACCTGTGACGGTGATTTGTACTACAGTTATGATATTACCGGCACTCACAAGGAGCAGGACGCCGAGTGCTTCAATCAGAGTTTGTACTTTATCTTCAGTATGGCTACCGCATTTGAAAACGGCTCGTCTAAGGCTGATGAGGCCTCTGATGATTGGTATACTACCAACATTCTTGCCTGCGATTGGATGAACCTTTACCAGAAGGATGACGGTAAGTGCGAACTTAATTGGTCCGGCGCAGAATAATCTGTGAATTTACATCAACCCTTGAGTATTTTACTTGAGGGTTGATTTTTTATATAAAACAAAAAGATTCTTTGTTGTTGCACTCCTTAGAAAGACAAACACAAAGTTGAAACGATCATTCTGAGGAACGAAGTGACGAAGAATCTTTTTTTGACGGAAAATTTACAAATGCACTACAAAAGGGCCAGGGTTTCTGTTATAATGATAATATGAATATAAATTGGAGGTTTTGAAATGAAGACTTCTTTTAAAAAAATATCGGCCGTTATATTGATTTTAGTGTCGATACTGTCTTTGTTTGTCGGTTGCGGCGGTGACGGTAAAATGTTTGAAAGCGACGGCTTTAAATATAAGGTCTATTCTAAACACGTTGAACTGTTGGAGTATACGGGTGAGGGCGGTGACGTTAAGATTCCGTCCAAGCTTAAAGGTAAGGTGATTACCAAATTGGGCGAAGGTCTTTTCAAAAACCGTTCCAACATAAAGACGGTCGAGATAGCCGACAGTATTACCGAAATCGGCGCCGAAGCCTTCAGCCATTGCACTGCGTTGACCGTGATCGAGCTTCCCGAGGGAGTCAAGACACTCGGTACGGGTGTATTCAGTTTTTGTAACATTTTAAGGTCGGTAACCTTGCCGTCAACATTGCAGGTGTTGCCCGATAACGCATTTTATCAGGCTTTGAGTCTTGAATCGGTCGAGCTTCCCGAGGGTCTTGTCGAGATAAAACCGTATGCGTTTTATGCGTGTGAGGCTTTGGAGGAGGTCGCGTTTCCGTCGACACTTGTAACGGTGGGTGAATCGGCTTTTCGCGGTTGTTCAAGCCTCAAAAAGGCAGTATTATCTGATTCTGTCAAAACGCTTGGCAATAACTGCTTTGAGGATTGTCCGAAGTTGGTTGAGTTTAAAGCAGGAAGCGGCCTTGAATCGCTTGGTGACCAATGCTTTTTGAAGTGTCCCAAGCTTGAAAAGGTCATCTTGAACGATGGATTACTTAAGGTCGGCGCCGCCGCTTTTTCGGGTTCTGCCGTCGGTGAAATCGTATTTCCCGATACCGTTACCGAAATCGGTGACAACTGTCTTGCCGAATGTGCCAAGTTGGCGTCGGTTAAATTACCTGAGTCAATAACCGTTATCTCAAACGGTATGTTTGACGGTTGTAAAATTCTTCCGACCGTTGAAATTCCGTCGGGTGTTACTGCTATCGGCAACAACGCTTTTAAGGGCTGCGAACTTTTGGAGGCTCCCAAAATGCCTGAGGGGATTGTCAAGGTGGGAGACTATGCCTTTGCAAGATGTGTCAAAATCGAAAAATTGGTCTTCACCGATGCATTGAGTTCAGTTGGTGCCGGTGCATTTTCGCACTGTGTATCAATGAGCGACATTAAGCTGGGTAACGGTCTTACGTCGGTCGGTGCAGGCGCTTTTGAATCCTGCTGGAGTATTCTTTACATCACGTTGCCTGCCACTGTAAACTCGGTAGGTGAAGGCGCTTTCAAGTCCTGTTCATATCTGAGGCTTGTGACGGTTAAAAAAGAAAAAGGCTCGTTTGACACGAGCAATTGGGGTAAGGGCTTTAACGTTAAGTGGCAGCCCGAGACCGAAGGTAATAAATAATGAAAAAAAGTGATAAAAAAAGACTTGGCGCGTTGGCCGTCGAGTTGTTTGAAAAGGAGTACACGGGTGCGGTCTGCTCACTTGATTACAAACCGGGCGACGCGTTTCAGTTGTTGATAGCGACCCGTCTTTCGGCACAATGCACCGATGCGCGTGTCAATATTGTAACACCCGGGCTGTTTGAGCGGTTCCCCCACCCCGAAAGTATGGCCAAAGCCGAGGTGCGTGAGGTTGAGGATTACATAAAGACCTGCGGTTTATATAAAACCAAGGCGGCCGATCTGGTCGGCATCGGTAAGATGTTGGTCGAGGATTTCGGCGGTGTCGTTCCTGATACCATTGAAGAATTGACGAAGCTTCCCGGTGTCGGCCGAAAGACCGCAAATCTGGTGGTCGGTGATATTTACGGTAAGCCTGCCGTGGTGACCGATACTCATTTTATAAGGCTTTGCAACCGTCTGGGGTTTGTCAAGACGACCGACCCACTTAAGGTCGAAAAAGAAATGAGAGAGATTCTGCCGCTTGATAAATCCAACGGATTTTGTCACCGTGCGGTTTTGCACGGCAGGGCGGTCTGCACGGCAAGAAAGGCATATTGTGAAAATTGCTGTCTTGCCGATATTTGCGAAAAGCATATCGCGAAAAAATAGGTTTGAGGAAAAGACAGTATGAAGATTATACATTGTGCCGATCTGCATCTTGATTCTAAATTGGAATCCAATCTCCCCAAATCCAAATCCGACGAGCGCAAGGCGGAGGTGACTCTTGCCTTCCGCCGAATGACCGAATTTGCCG
>JAGBXM010000058.1 GCA_017629275.1 Clostridia bacterium | reverse complement strand
TTTCCCGACAGTATAATCGCAAACATCGGCAGAAGAATTACCGTTACAGGAACAAAGCCAACATCAAATCCAATATCCATAAATCGGTAGATTGATTTTGATTGCATCAAATTTCCGGCAAAAATTGACGCTAAAACACAAATGACGGCAAATAATATTCCAAGTTTCTTTAAGAAAATACTTTTGCAGTTGCTTAATAAATACATAGGACCGCCGTTTTTTCTTTTGGAGAAAATAGATTCTGTAACGCATAAATTGACTTCGACAAATTTCAAAATCATTCCCAAAAAGCCTGTAAACAGCATCCATAATACAGCGCCCGGTCCACCGATAATTATGGCTGCGGTGACACCGATTATATTTCCGATTCCTATTGTACTGCCCAGAGCCAGAGACATAGCTTTAAAGCCAGACAGTTCTCTTTTTTTAATTAAATAACCAACTGTATTTCGGCAAATAACTTTAGTTCTGAACTGAAATAATTTTGTGTAAAAAGAAAAATAAATACCGCTTATCAATAAAACCAAAACCGAAACGGGAGTAAAAAAATCCATAAAATAATCACCCGTACAAAATGTACGGGTGAAGAAAAGGATTTATTCATCTGAAGATTTTTTGGCGTTTGTTGTTTGCTCAACGGTGATGGGAACGGTATTATGCTTTACGACGACCTTATCATAATACTTTTTGAACGCTACACGACCGATAAACTTATGTTGACATTTGGGACAGACAAATTCCGATTTAAAATAATGTCCTTTAAAAGCCCAAGGTATCACTCGTTTTGCGTCGGCACCGCATTTTTCACATTTAAACTCCATCTTCTTTTTGTTGACCAACGGATTGTTCAAATCGCGGATTATGTAAGCCTTAAAGGTTAGCCTTGCGTAATAATCGGGCGATGATGTATCTATCATATAGCTTAAAAGGCGCTTTTTATCATATACCTTACGCAACATTTCAGCACAAAGCAAACTGTCATCAAGAGCACGGTGAAGTCCGATTCCGTCGATAGATAAACCAAGCATTATTGCGGCATTGGCAACCGAAACCTGAGAAGTGATTTTTCGGCCCATTGCGATCATTTCATTCTGAACATACTTTTGCAGGTCGATGTATTTACTGATAATCGGCACTGTATTTATCTTTCTTCTCAATCTGAAATTTTCAAGCAGAACGTAAAGATCGGAATTGCTCCAGGTCATAGTAATTGCCGAATCTCCTGCCCATTCTGAATACAGATTGACAGCCTGTTCAAACGTCATACCGTCGCGCAGCATTTCTTCGGTAGTGATATTGGTAAGTCTTTGAAACCGCGTATTTAACTTCTTGGTGAAGGTTGATTTGATAAGAACACTGAAACGTGATATTTCATTTAAATTCTCATCGAGCTTCACTGCGCCGATCTCAATAAGCTCATTTATACACTTACCGTTGATCTTACAATAAGGCGTATGCCATTCGTTATCAAGAACAATGTATTCCATTATTGCCTTCTCAACTTACTTTCATATTTCATTCGGGTCTCTTTGTCAAGTATTTTCTTTCTGAGACGAATTGACTTAGGAGTGATTTCAACAAGCTCGTCTGATTTAATGAATTCAAGCGACTGCTCAAGGCTCATAACCGTAGGTGGAGTGAGTTTCAAAGCATCATCCGAACCCGCCGCACGCATATTGGTTGCAGCCTTTTTCTTGCAGACGTTACAAACAATATCTTCGTTCTTGGGATTTTCTCCAATTATCATACCCTCATAAACAGGAACACCCGGACCGACAAATAGTCTGCCTCTGGACTGAGTATTAAAGAGACCGTAGCCCGTAGTTTCACCCGATTCATGAACAACCAACGAACCGGTCATACGGTTTTCAATATCTCCCTTGTATTCCTCATAGCCGTGGAAAATATGGTTCATAATACCGTTACCGTTGGTGTCGGTCATAAACTGAGAACGGTATCCGATAAGGCCACGTGCAGGGATCAGAAATTCAAGATGACTGAGTCCCGTTTCACGGGTGCCCATATTTTGAATTTCTGCGTGTCTTGTGCCAAGACGTTCCATAACTGAACCGACGTATTCTTCGGGCACTTCAATCATCAGCAACTCAACAGGTTCTAACTTTTTACCGTTTTCGTCGTATTTGTAAATAACTTCGGGAGAAGAAACCTGGAATTCATAACCCTGACGGCGCATCGTCTCGATAAGAATAGACAAGTGCAGTTCACCTCGTCCCGAAACCTTAAAAGTATCAGCCGAGTCGGTCTCTTCTACCCTCATACTTACATTGGTCTCAACCTCTTTAAAGAGGCGGTCGCGAATGTTTCTCGAGGTAACAAATTTACCTTCTTTTCCCGCAAACGGTGAATTATTGACCATAAAGTTCATCGACAGTGTAGGTTCATCGATTTTGATGAACGGTAACGGTTCAATATGTTCGGGATCGCAGACGGTCTCGCCTATATTGAGGTCAGCAATACCTGCAACCGAAACGAGTTCGCCGAAAGGAGCTTCATCAACCTCAACACGGCGAAGTCCTTCAAATAGGAAGAGTTTTGTAATTCTAACATTTTTGTGAGTGCCGTCCTCATGGCAAAGAGCAACGTTCTGACCAACCTTGATGCTGCCGCGTTCGACACGACCAACACCGATTCTTCCGATATAATCATCGTAGTCAATGTTGGAGAAAAGAACCTGTGTCGGGCCTTCAATATCGCCTTCGGGAGGATCTATTTCGTTGACTATTGCATCATATAACGGTTTAAGATCGGTACCCATTTCATTGGGGTCAAGCGAAGCGTAGCCGTCGCGACCGGAAGCGTAAACAACTGGAAATTCAATCTGGTCGTCATCGGCACCAAGTTCAATAAACAAGTCAAGAACTTCGTCAACAACCTCAACGGGACGAGCCATAGGACGGTCGATTTTATTAACGACAACAATGGCCTTTTTGCCGAGGCCCAAAGCCTTTTTCAAAACGAATCTGGTCTGAGGCATACAGCCCTCAAATGCATCGACCAAAAGCACAACGCCATCAACCATCATCAAGATACGCTCAACTTCGCCGCCGAAATCAGCATGTCCCGGAGTGTCAACAATATTTATCTTGATATCACCGTACATTACGCTTGTGTTTTTGGAAAGAATGGTGATACCTCTTTCTCTTTCAAGATCGCCCGAGTCCATAACACGTTCGGCAACCTGTTCATTTTGTCTGAAAGTACCGCTTTGTTTTAATAACTGATCGACCAAAGTTGTTTTGCCGTGGTCAACGTGAGCGATAATTGCTACGTTTCTTATATTTTCTGCTTTAGGCATATTTTAACATCTCTCTTTTGTATCAGAATTCAAAATATTATATCATATACAATTACTTTTAACAAGTATTATCAAGCAAAAATCGACAAATTATTATAACAAAATTATTTGTATATAAAATAGAAACTTGAGTTTAAATTTTATAACTACTATTTACTTTTTAAAAATATAATGATATATTGTTTAAATGCGAACGGAGTGATTAATATGTTTAATAACCTGAAAGGTGTTTTAAGAATTATTTCATACATATTAGCCGCGATTTTGGGCGTTGGTCTTATACTTTTGCTTTATAGTATCGTTAAATGGTGGATTTTAATTGTTATTCCTGTCGGTGTTGCATCTGTTTTGTTCCCTATTATGATGAAGCACGGCGTAAAAATTCTGAACGACGAACGAGATAGTGTATACGCACAACTTGCACACAATATGCCGGTACAATATAACACAAGACGTATTTTCAGAGGTTTTACCGAGCTACTGCTTTTAATGTGGTTACTTCCTCCCGTTCCTTTTATCGTTGCGGGCGACCTTTACGTAGCTATTCTTCCGATAATAACCGTCATCATTGTTGTCTTTGAAGCATTTGCATCAAATATTTGGACTGATATCGGTTGGTCCAAAGGCAAATACTGGTTAATGAATATCGGTATTTACCTTGTAGGCATTATTATCGGAGTAATTTTAAATGAGCTGATAAGATAAACGAAACCCCCGAAGATATCTTCGGGGGTTTCGTTATAAGCTGCTAATCGCAATTAAAAATTAAACGGTAAGATCGCAAATATTTGCTTGAATAAAATTAATGAGCTTTTCTCTGTCGAGCATCAACTGACAACCTCTTACACCGGCACTAACGGTGATTTCATCAAATAATATGGCTGTTTCATCAATAAAAGTAGGAAACGTTTTCTTCATACCTATGGGAGAACAACCTCCTCTTATATAGCCCGTTAGCCCAAGAAGTTCCTTGACAGCAATCAGCTCGACACGCTTGTCCCCTGCTGCTTTTGCGCATTTTTTGAGGTCAAGTTCAGCGTTAACCGGAATACAAAAAACCAACGGGCCACGCTTGTCACCTCTGGCGACAAGCGTTTTAAACATTATGTTAGGGTCTAATCCTGTTTGCTCGGCAATGTGAATACCCGAAAGGTCGTTCTCATTAACCTCATACTCAATTGGCATGTAATCGATTTTTGCTTTATCAAGCTGTCGCATTGCATTTGTTTTATTCATATTATCACCTAAAATTATACGTTGACCGTCTTACCGAGTTTGACCGAATAAAGAACACATTCTTTAACGTTCTTTTTGAAAATTTCGGTTAATGCGTACTTATAAATCTTAAGCTGTTCAGCGTATCTTTCGACCAAAACATTTACATCTTTAATGTTATCGGTCTTAAAGTCAACGATGATTATTTCTCCGTTTTCTTCAAAGATACAGTCAGCAATACCCTGAATAATCGTTTTATGATCTTTATAAGGATAATTCACCATAAACTTATATTCTCGCTGAACAAAGCGGGATTTTTTCATACGCTTATACAAATCACTTGAAAAAAATTGACCTGCAACAATTGGGTCGATTGAGGCCGCCTCTTCCTCGCTCATAAATTCGTATTCATACAAGCGTTTAATTTCGTCCTCTACACTGACCTCTGCTTTTTCGTAATCGGCAAACTGCATAAATTTATGTAATGCAGTTCCCCTTTCGGCAGGCGTGAGACCGGCTATTGACATAAATCTCGGTCTTCTTGTAAAAACAAATTCTTCAGAGTCACCGTGAACAAGTTTGGTAACCGCCATTTTTGAAGGAATATCACATTCATCACTGTATGGATAGACGTAATTAAACCTTTCGTTAAGTGAATCAGTGGTTTTACTGTCAATTGTCGGATGAGCGTTAATTACTTTGATTTCTCCCGACGCTTCACGGGAAACATTTTTCATTTTATAGCACGAAAGACCGTATTCACCGACACCGTCAACTTCAAGAGAATCAAGCTTGCCAACATTAAGTAATTTAGTATTGCCTTTTTGAAGTAACGCGGCTGATAAAAGCATTTTCTTTATTCCGTTGGCCGAAATAATTGCATCGGACGAAACTGACAGCTTTCCGTTTCCCGTATCAAAGATATCACCTGCCGCAGCTTGTACGTCCTTTTCAATATTGTTGGAAGTAACTGTTATGGCAAGTCTTTCTTCAGCCCTTGTAGCAGCAACGTAAAACAGTCGAATTTCTTCGGCAATGAGTTTTTTTGTTTGGGAATAACCTATCGCTTTTTTTGCATAAGGACAGATATCCGTGCCGTTTTCGACGTATTTTATGGCGATGCCGTGTTTTCCGTCGGTAATATACGAAGCGTTAATGTCCATTTTATTAAATCCGTTACCGCAACCCGCAACTATACAAACAGGAAATTGAAGACCTTTTGAACGATGAAAACTCATTAAATTAACGGCGTTAGAACAAGTTTTGACCGAACGTTCGTTGCCTGTCTTCTTTTCAGCATAAGCGCGGTCAAAATAGTTAATAAAACCTGACAGACCGCCGTTATTTGCAGAATCGAAGGATGATGCCATTGTAACTAAGGTCTGTAAATTATTCTTTATCTGTCCTCCAACGTCTTTTGAACATAATATCTCTCTAAGATGCGTTCTTGAATACATTTCACGAATAAGCGCACTGACACTTAAGGTAACAGCCGAAGTTCTGAGTATATTTAAAACGTCTAACATCTGTACGCATTTTACATCGCCGTCGTTAGCAGCTTTTACAACACTTGCGTAAAGTGATTTTGAACCGTATTTAATCCTCAGATTTGCAACGTCATCGTAAGAAAATCCAAAAGCAACCGAAGTCATTGAAGATAAAAGCGCGATATCATTTGTAGGATTATTGATAACCTTCAGTATTGAAGAACTTATCAAAATTTCGGGTGAGTCAAAGAATTCACCTGCATCATACGAAACAGGAATGCCGCGTCTTTTTAAAGCATTGATGTAATACCGTACGCGGCTTTTAGGAGACCTTAGCAGAATCGCAAAATCTTTATAATCAGCTTTTCTTAACTGGGTATCACTATCATTCACGCGCAAAAAAGGTTGTTCTTGCATTACTTCAGTAATATAATCAGCAACACGTTCAGCATCGGCCACATCTCTTAAAAGACCCGATTCAGAATAATCGGTCAACAGTAGCTCGGCTTTGTTAAAGTCTGCAGCAGGAAATGTTGCGCCTGCCACAAGAACATCCTCATCCGTATAATCCATACCGCAGGTCTCTTGCTTCATCAGTTGGCCGCAGATACCGTTTACGAAATCACAAACACCTTTTCGACTTCGAAAATTAGATTTAAGAATAACTTTGCAAGGTGAAGCGACTTTGTCGTACAAAGGATAATTATCTTTATGACGTAAGAAATTGTCAGGGTTAGCATTTCTGAACCCATAAATACTTTGCTTTACGTCACCAACCATAAATAAGTGTTTTCCGCTATCGGAAATGGCAAAAAACAGCTTGTCCTGAAGGTCGTTGTTGTCCTGATATTCGTCAACCAAAACCTCGTCATACTGTTTGCATATTTCCTCCGAAAGAACTGAAGGGACCAACTCGCCGTCTTTTTCGGTGCACAAAAGCTTAAGCGCGAGCTGTTCGGTCAATCCAAACGACAACAGATTTTTTGCACTGAGATATTCAAAATATTTATTTTTAAATTCAAATACAAGTTCAACTAAAACTTTGATTTTTTCACCGACATAATGTAATGAATCCAAGACCTCACTCGCAGGTGCACCTAATTCGCCGGCAATGGACTTGACCTTTTTAAATACATCATCTCGATAGTCCATCAAACATTTATGTATTTCTTTATTCTGTCCTTTTTGAAGCTTCTCAACAGGTGTTCTCACAAAAACGTTGCTCATGCTGTAAAGCTTGTCCCACTCAAATGAGTTTGCTGCATTTAACATGTTATTTAAATAGTCACGGGTTTCACTAAGACCGACACTCCACGAGTCATAAAACTCCGTTCCTTCTGCTTGTTGCAGATTTCGTTCAACGAGATCGAGGCATAATTTCAATTTCAGTTGTGCTTTTTCTAACAGTATTTTTGTAAAATTACAGTCAGCTACATTATCACTGAAATAATTATCAACCGCAGAACGAAGCCATTGGTCACTCATTGCCATACATTGACTGAAATCGTATATATCAATTATTGCTTTTTTTATAAGAGTGTCCCCTTTGTAAATATCAAAAGCATCACACAAAGCTTTAAAATCATCTGTGGGCGACAAAAAATGCATAGCCAGCACATCTTTTACCGCTTTTTCTTTTAAATCGGCAATTTGCGGTTCGCTAGCAATAGTAAAATCCGGAGATATACCAAGTATATTGAAATATTTACGGCATAAATCAATGCAAAAAGAATCAATTGTGCATATTTTGGCACTTCCTAAAAGCATTTTCTGTTTTAAAATATGCGAGTTTGTGGGTTCTGAATTACAACGTGCATCAAGCTCTTTTCCGATTCTTACGCGCATTTCAAGAGCAGAAGCGTTAGTAAACGTAACTATCAGTAACCTGTCAATTGAAGTATTATTTTTTTTATCACAGACAAGTCGAACGACTCTTTCTGACAATACGGCAGTTTTGCCCGAACCCGCGGCAGCAGAAACCAATACTGTCCCTTTGGCATTGATAGCGTTTTGTTGGTCATTTGTGAAATTAATTGCCATGCTCCGACTCCTTTAAAATTTTAATAATCTCTTCAACGGCTAAAGAATTCTTCATATCAACCAATTCCTTAAAACCAAGATCCTTATCAAACCTGCAAACAGATTTATATTCACAGTAATCACACTTTGTGCCTCTGCCCGACTCTTGCGGAAAAGGAGTAATGTCACCGCCTAAAACTGCATTTCCTATATCCTGTAATACTTTTTCAATATATTTAAAGATATAACCAAATGCTTCAGCAGTTATCAGAGGCTCTGTGGTGCTGAATTTATCGCTTCCCTGTTTTAATTTTACAGGAATTATTTTTCCCTCTAAAGAAGGCTCCATTTGTATAGCGGTATCAACATCATCAAGGATTACACCGTTCATACGAACCGTCTCATTAACAGTGACCGAAGCATCGCGCTTGGCAGGAAAATACAGTGCACCTGCAGGAATAGACGCTTTAATCTTGGCTTGACCGTTTTTAAGAACAGTGTATAAATATAATAGCATCTGCAGGTTTTGTCCGTTTAGTATTTCGGCAAGCTTAAAATCGTCGCCTTTACTACCCGTTTTATAGTCAACAACTCTGACTTTGCCGTCTTCGGTAGTATCAATACGGTCTATTTTACCGTTAAGTGTAACGGTCTTGCCGTCATTTGTCAGCACTTCAATTCCGTTAATATCCTTGTTCTCTCCAACCTCGAATTCACAAAATTTCGGTCTGAACGAACTGACGGCGAACTCTTTATTCAAGGCTTTGGCAAGTACAACAACGGTATCTTTTACCAAAGATAGCATATATTGAAATTTCTCGTCAAATTGAGAAGTTTTGCCGCCGTTTTTATTTATGAATTCGTCGCAAAGTAGAATTACTTCATCAACAATACTGTCTTCGTCTACGCTACCGATATTATTTATATGTTTTTCAACGAATTTTTCAAGACAGTAATGTACTATATTACCGCGTGTAAGCGGATCAAAGTCAACTCGGGAAATTGATTTTGCACCCAAACCGTATTTACAGAAATACATAAATCTGCAGCCGGCAAAATCATCAACTTTTGAGGCCGAAAGATCTAATGTGCCGCCATAAAGGTCTGAAGCAACGTCTGATGATAATCTTGCTTTAGTTTCATTTTGATAATCAAATAACGCTTTGACACGATGAGAAAAATCAGAATCATCTAAGAAGTATGAACTGAGTTTTTCAGTACAGTCATTTTGTTCAGAAAAATGTTCTGCAAGTTTTCTGAAAGCACTTTCTTTTGTTTCAAGAACACCTATTGAAAGTTCAGAGTTATATTCGTGAATTTGCAGTTTTTCAAAAGTTTTGATAATACCTGCTATTTCGCCTGCAGGTGCTAACGATGAGCCGCCTAAACCACAGTTAGAGTAACTGATGTAGCATCGTTCAAATGCACAGGTACAAGCAAAATACAGTAAAAATTGCTCATCAAGACAATCGCTGATCGAATGATCGGCGATTTCAATTTTGTTTTCACGCATACATTCTCTTTCGGATACAGTAAATACACCGCTATCCGAAACAGTTGCAGGAAAAATGTCTTGATTAACACCAAGAACAAAGACAACCTTAGGACGTAAAGGTTTGATTCGGTCAGCGGTTCCGAAAACCACTTGATCAAGAGTTTTGGGTATCTCTCCAACAGTTTCAAATGATAAAACGTTTGATAACATATCAACAAACTCACGGACCGATATAACTTCATCACCCATTACGGCAACAATTTTATCCAATGATTTAATGACAGCGTCATATCCGACTTTTTGATATTCCGCTTCTTGTATAAAACCGTTTCTTTCAAGAGAATGGCAATATTTTGCCAAAGACTTTTGAACACCTAACTCGTCACATGCAATAAATAACGCCTTACACATATTTACTGCATTATTGTTCAAATTACTTTTTAACTTAGATATAGGACCTATAACTCTTTGTCTGATATCGTTTAAATGCTCTAATTTTACTGTATCATCTTTTTGACTCAGACCGTCGACCTTCATATCCCACTCATCAAGCCATTTTTTACCGTTGATATTCCATACATAAACATAATTTTCTAGCGTTGAAATATCGCTTTGAGCAACACCGCAAAGACCTGTTTTGACAAATCTTAAAATATCTTCCGTCTCAAAACTCAAAGCCGCTTTAACTAATGACAAAACCATAACAGAAAAAGGCAGTGACATTAACGGAACTCGCTTATCGGTAAAGCACGGAATATCATATAGTTCAGAAAACTCATCAATAATCGGCGAATAGCAATCATCGTTTCTAGAGATAATAACAAAATCTTTATATCTCATTCCCTCTTCACGCACAGAGCACCTGATGGTTTTCATTACCGACTCAACCTCGTCATAAACGGTTGGAGCACAAGTGATTTTAATATTTTGTGGAACTTCGTCAAAAGGATCCGAAGATAAACCCGCAAGATGCATCTCAAGCTTGATAATATCATTATTAAAAGATGTAGCATCACATTCGGTTTTAATGATTTCAGCACCAATTGATGAGTTTTTAGCGAAATCCATTAGAATTCTTGCAGACTTTTTTACGTTTTTAAATATATCAGTTTCATTCGTGTCAATTATTGAGTCACAACAAAGTGATACAATAGCATCTTCAGAACCGGAAATAATTCTCTGCAGCATTAAAAATTGCGATTTGGTAAATCCCTTAAACTCATCAACAATTACGGTTTTCCCGTAAAAATACGAATTGTTGTTCATAACATTTAACGTTCTTTCGATCATATCAAACTGATCAATAAAACGGTTGCTTAGTAAGGCGTTGTATGCAGAATATACCAAAGAAATATCGTGAAGTTTATCGCGAAAGTTTGCAGTTTCTGTAATTTCCGATAGCTTCGTTAAATCGTCAGAAGAAACGGCAGATTGTTTAAACTCGGTAATTACCGAGACCATCTGTTTGATAAACGAGGAAGATTCAACGTATTTTGAATATATTGTGAGACTGTCACGAACATTTCTTAAAGCAAGTCCAACGAGAATATATCTCGTTGCATCATCGACAACATATCCAGAAAGACCTCCGTTAACAGAGCAAATAGCCTCACAAAGACTTGTGAAGCTGTGAATCTCTATTTTGTTGGACAATTCGGATCCGAGTTCGTTAAGAAGATGCCTTTGGCATTGGAAGGAATATTGCTCAGGTACAAGCATTATTACACTTTTGCCGTTTCTGGCAATATCACGTGCTTCTTCAAGGCACTTTTGAGTTTTACCGCTTTTTTGACGACCTAAAATTAGTTTTAACATTCAAATCCTCCAAATTTCAAAAAAACATCCTTATTAATAGAATTCCTAAAACGCTGGGTATGCCGAATAAAGCCGAAGAACCGCAGGTCCATGCATTTACAGGTATACAAACGCCCGTAAAACGAGAAGTCAAATTAACGACTGTGAGAACTGCGATACCTGACAGTACCGACAAAAATAATGTTTTTAAAAATTTTCCGTCTTTATAACAAAAAAATAATAGAAGTATTACGTATACAGATAATACTATAATAAATGATATTTTCAAAAAAAGCAAGGCGAGTTCCCCCTTTTATATCACTCTATGATATTTTATCGTGATATATGTCCTGATTTTGGTACAAAAAAATAAAACCGTTCTCAATTGAGAACGGTTTTAAAAAAGATTTAAATTACAGAAGTGCAATTACATTTGCTACAACGGCAAGCACGAAGAAACCGATTGCAAACCACTTAGTTGCACGCGATAATTGCATATCCTTATCTCTTCCTTTGTTTTTGGAAAGATAAGTTTCGCTGTTACCGGTAACAATCGAAACACCGTTTTGACGTCCCTGCTGACGAAGCACGATAGCAATGATAACTACAGAGCAAATAATCATCAAAGAACCAATAATAATTTTTACAGCAAGCATTATTTTATCTCCATTCTTTCGGAAAACCGAAGATTAATTAATCAAGTGCTGATATTGTATCACAAAAAAACATATAATGCAAGTGTTTTCTTACATCGGATGAACTTTAGCATTCGGATCAGCGTTTTCAGCGTCGACTTTATACTTTTTATTGGCTCTCTTCTCAAAGAAATCCTGGGCAACCTTCGGGAACTGTGCATAAGAAAGAACATCTTCTTCCTGTTCAGACCATTTTGCACATTCAGCACGAAGCTTATCCAACTCGGGTTCAAGAAGATCGGCAGGACGGCAAGTTATAGGTTCCTCATCGCCAATGATCTTCTTCTGGAAATCAGGATCAATAGGCATCGGAGTAGTACCGTACTCGCCCTTGACAACACCCTTGAACTCCTTGGTGACCATCTTATAACGTTCGCCCATAATTACATTGTAAACTGCCTGTGTTCCAACAATCTGAGAAGAAGGAGTTACAAGCGGAGGATAACCGCAGTCGGCTCTGACTCTCGGAACTTCTTCCAGAACCTCGGTGAGTTTATCTTCTTTACCTGCCTGCTTCAACTGAGAAAGCAGGTTGGAAAGCATACCGCCGGGAACCTGATAAATCAAAGCTTTAGCGTCAGAAGCCAACATCTTAGGACTTAAAGTGCCCTCTGCAATATATTTCTCACGAAGAGTGGTAACATATTTGGCAATCTCATCCAAAGCCTCAAGATTAAGACCTGTATCATACTCGGTACCTGCTAATGCGGCAACCATAGACTCGGTAGCAGGATGTGATGTACCGTTAGCCAAAGGAGACATAGCGGTATCAACAACGTCTGCACCCGCTTCAATAGCCTTCATCAAAACCATAGAACCAAGGCCCGAAGTAGAGTGAGAGTGAACCTGAATGGGAATCTTAACCGATTCTTTCAACGCTTTGACAAGGTCATAAGTCTGATAAGGAGTGAGCAACGCTGCCATATCCTTGATGCAAAGCGAATCAGCACCTACATTTTCAAGCTGTTTGGCATAGTTTACATAGTACTCAATATCAAAAACGGGACCGGTGGTGTAAGAAACAGCACCCTGAACGTGCGCACCGTTTTCTTTTTTAGTAGCATTGATTGCAGTTTCAAGGTTACGGATATCATTCAAAGCGTCAAAAATACGGATAATATCAATACCGTTAGCAACCGATTTCTGCACAAGGTACTCAACGACGTCGTCAGCATAGTGACGGTAACCGAGCATATTCTGTCCACGGAAAAGCATCTGCAACTTAGTGTTGGGACATTTTTCACGAATAATACGAAGTCTTTCCCACGGATCTTCACTCAAGAAGCGAAGGCAGCTGTCGTAGGTTGCGCCACCCCAGCACTCAAGCGAATGAAAACCGATCTTATCAAGCATCGGAAGCATGGGAAGCATATCTTCGGTGGTCATACGTGTTGCAAGAAGCGACTGATGAGCATCACGCAACACGGTTTCTGTAATACCAATTTTACGTGCCATATTAGCACCTCACATTTCTTGAAAATTACTGAATAGTTACAAGTACTTTACCTGCATCGACCGAATCACCGGTATTAACACAAATAGAGGTAACAGTACCATCTTGAGGAGCAGTTATTTCATTTTCCATCTTCATAGCTTCAAGAACAACAACTGCCTCGCCTGACTTGACTGCCTGTCCGTTGGAAACAAGAATCTTGAGAATTGTACCGGGCATGGGAGCCTCAACAGGTGTTCCTGCGCCTGCAGAAGCTGCAGGAGCGGCAGCAGCGGGAGCTGCTGTTTCGGTAGCAGTTGCTGCTGCAGGTGCCGCAGCAACAGTAGCAGCGGGGGCAGTTGCAGCAGGAATCGTAGCGGCAGGTGCAGTAGCTACTGCAGGTGCACCGTTCTCTTCAACCTGAACATCATAAGCTTTTCCGTTAACTGTTATTTTAAACTGTCTCATATTAAATCCTCCGTCAACCGTTAATACGGCATATTAGAATGTTTTTTCTCAATTGTGGATACTCGTTTAGAAGCCATCATATCAAGTGCGGAAATAACCGACATAGCAGCATTTTCGGGAGCAACAACATCGTTAATTGCGCAATTTTCAGCGGCTTTGAAAGGTGAACCTTCAGTAAGCACATACTCTTTTTCAAGGTCTTCTCTGCTCTCTTCACCTAATCTGTCTTTATACATGAACTGAACAGCTGTAGTAGGGTTCAAGGCACAGATAGCGGCATCGGCATAAGCAATACAGTAATCAACGCCTGCGCCCTTACCTGCCATCGCAGTGAAAGCAGATCCGTAAGCTTTACCGACAATAACCGTGATTTTAGCAGTAGTTGCTTCAGCATAAGCGCCTGTTAATGCAGCCACAGCGCGAACCGAACCGTCAAGTTCATCATCAGCACTGCCCATAAAGCCTGCGCAGTTGAGTAATGTGACCACAGGAATTGAAAAAGCGTCACAAAGTCTTACAAAACGCGAAATTTTGGCAGCGCCAAATCCGCAAAGATAACTATTGTTTTTATTAGCATCGGTTGCAACAACACCAACTGCATTGCCCGCAACTCGCGCAAATCCAACCTTAGCGCATTTTCCGAAACCTTCTGACAATTCGATGAAACTGTTAGCATCAACAATATTGTTAATATCGGCATATACTCCTTCACCGGAAACACCGGCAGGAATATAATCTGCAACAGGAGCAACCGAAAGATTGTTTGAAGGAAGCATAGCAATGAGTTCAGCAACCTTAGTTAATGCAACTTCGTCATTTTCAGCAACGATAGCCGCAGTGCCGTTTTTCATTGCGAGTTCAGCAGAACCAACTGTATCGTCACCGGTTATAGCAGCAGAATTAACACACAGTTCAGCACCATCAACCATAACGGTAATATCAGCAATCGAAGCAAGAATCGCTGCAGAACCAATACATTTACCTGCGACCACAGAAATCTGCGGAACAACGCCGGAAATCTTGCCTGATGCAGCAATAAGATCGCCGTAAGCATTAAGTGCATCAACACCTTCAGCAGCAAATGCGCCCTTGGAATCGTAAATACCGATCACGGGAGCACCGTTGGTAAGTGCCAAATCATAAACCTTTTTGATTTTAGCAGACTGGGCGCGACCCATAGCACCCGAACAAACAGTAACGTCCTGCGAAAATGCATAACAAGCAATACCGTTGACACTACCGTAAGCAGTAACTACACCGCAACCGTTTTCGCCGTTTTTAGAAAACTTATCAAGCTCAGTATAGGTACCGCCGTCAAACAGCAGACCAAGACGCTTATAAGCGTCGGTATTTCCAAGCAAGGATAATTCCTTTTCAAGGCGAGAAAAACCGTTTTCACAGTTCATCTTAATATTCCTCCGTTCATAGTAACTCACAAAAGATAAACTTTTGCGTTGTTTAAGATTGTTAAAATTTTGACCAATTATAGCCAAAATATATTATATTACTAAACAATTCAAAAAACAAGTATAATTTTTAAGTATTACCACAATTTTGACAAGATGAGAATAACTTATTGATATCCAACTCATTATTTTCGTCATTTTTAATAAATCGGAGCTTTTCAAATACACCAATCGGAGCACTATTTGAATAAAAAGCCTTGTCCACTCCCCTCTCAACGCCGACGTGAAGGGCGGAACGTAAAATACCGTCGGCCAAAAACAGGTCAGACAGAGGTTGTAGTGCAGTTACGGTCATTGACTTATCATCAATATAAAACAAACAATAACCTATTGTTTCATCACCGTCAGTTGCAACAACAGCGGCTGACGAAGACAATAGTTCAATATTAGAATCAGAGTATAACTTTTTCAAATCTTCAGATGAATTTATCGGAAGTATCTTAATCATCCTGATGCTCCTTACTGATACTGATGCTCATTAACTTTTTGACCTCTTTCTCGGTCAACTCACGCCAACGTCCCTGTGGAAGCATTCCGAGCTTCAGACCTGCAATTTCGGTGCGTTTTAAACGAATAACGTTCAAGCCAACCGCTTCACAAAGTTTGCGTATTTCACGGTTTTTACCCTCGTAAAGCACAAATCTTAAAACGGTTCGGTCTTCATGACGCTCCATTACCGATATATCACAAGGCATAGTGGTGAAATCTTCTAATTCCATACCAACAGCCATTTTATCAATTTGTTCATCAGAAACTTTACCTCTGACGGTGACTCGATAAACCTTTGATACGTGACGCTTAGGATGCGTCAAAAAATTAGAAAATTCGCCGTCGTTGGTCATAAGCAAAAGTCCTTCGGAATTTCGGTCGAGACGTCCGACGGGAAAGAGTCTTACACCTGCATCCTGAACAAGGTCTGCAACGCAACGTCTGCCCTGTTCATCGCTTAATGTTGTTACAAAACCTCTGGGTTTATGCAGCATTATATACATTTTAGCATCGTTATTTCGGACAGGTTTTCCGCAAACCAGAACTTTGTCATGTACGGGGTCGACCTTATCACCGAGAATGGCTTTTCTGCCGTTGATTTTTACTCTTCCTTCAATAATCAGTTCTTCGGCTTTTCGGCGTGAAGCAACCGAGCATTGAGAAAGATATTTTTGAACTCTTATTTTTTCAACTGCCATAATTTCTCCTTAAAACATTATATCAAGCAATTTAACAATCCGATAAAATAATTATAAAACAATTCAAACGGGCGTTGTTTAGTGTGGCTTTGGGCGCAACCCTTCGCTGCTTTAATTGGGTCTTTTTTGATCAGTACATCATTATAATAATAACTTATTTCGCCAACACTTGTTCCATCATCAATTGGTGCATATAAAAATGGTGGCAATTCCAATTTATGGCTCAAATAACTTCCTGAATTTTGTAAAACGCCGCAAGTGAAATCGGGCACAAGCAAAGATACATTGTCACAACTTCCGCCGACAACCGAAATATTTGGCAAAGATATATTCTCATCGGCGTTCACACTCTCAAGTAAAGACAATCCGTAAGTCAACAGCTTTTCATGGTCATTCCAATCATCACTGTCATTAAGTGTAACGGCGATAACCGTGCAACCGTCCTTTTGGGCCGCCGAAACAAGACAACGGCCGGATTTTTTAGTATAGCCTGTCTTTACTCCGATGCAATATTCATATCTTGTCAGAAGTTTGTTGTGATTATAAAGAGTGCGTTCATACGGTGGGTTACCAAAAGTTAGAGTTATCTTTTCTTTTGAAACAATTTCACGTATTACCTTGTTTTTTAAAACGTGTGCCGACAGGATCGCCATGTCATAAGCTGTTGAATAATGCCCCTTTGCATCCAATCCTGAAGGTGTAACAAAATGACTGTTGGTCATACCAAGCTCGCTTGCTTTGAGATTCATCACATCGGCAAATTTTTCCAACGAACCTGCTAAAACGATAGCCGTTGTGTTTGCTGCATCATTTCCCGAAGGCAAAAGCATACCTACAAGCAACTCATAATAAGAAACAGTATCTCCGACCTTTAGACCCATAGAAGACCCTTCAACGGTTACCATTTCTGCAGTCGTAACAATTTCCGTATTAAGATCTTCTTGTTCGGCAAGTATCAAAGCCGTCATCAGCTTGGTTGTGCTGGCTATCGGTAATCTCAAATGGGCATCGGAAGAATCAATTACTTCAAAAGTATCTGCATTCAATAAAACATAACTTTTGGCACCGATATCCAAAGCATCGACAGTACACGCACATCTAAATACCACCGTAACGATCAGAATCAAACTGAATAAAATCTTAGCACAACGCACAATACCATCTCCGAAAAATATATCATAAAAATATATGAGAGAGACGATTTGTGTATACTAATATTAAATGGATTTAACCTTCTTCGCTGACGATAAGTTCATCGGCGTCTTTATCTTTTTTAAACAAAGCCGAAACCTTATCAACTATACCGGGAATAGCGTCAATTGTCTTTTCGATCGGCGATGAAGAAGGTGTTGCACTTAGTAATTTTACTTCATTGCCTTTGACAACAAGAAAACACATGGGCGTTACGGTTGCACCTGCACCGCTTCCTCCGCCAAACATTTTTGCGTTAATTGATTTAGAAGGAAAATCCGATCCTCCTGAAGCCAAACCAAAAGACACCTTAGATACAGGAATTATGGTTATGTCACCAACAATCACAGGTTGACCGATAACCGTTTCTGCATCAACAAGAGTACGCAACTTTTCCATTGTAGAGTCTAAAATACCGCTAATACTGTTTTCTGCCATTTTAAACATCCTTTCAGAATTAAATATATATCTTTAATTGTTTTTATAATTTGACATATTGATCTTTCGCTTGACAAGTTCAAACAGAACTCCCAAACCTAACACAACAATATAATAAACACGTAGTTTTAGTTTACATTCTAAAGCAAAATCAGGTTTTTCTCTTAAAAAATCGCTCGTTACCGATACCTTGGTTTTGCGGTCGTTCCATTTAAGAAGAGATTGAAAAGCGCGAAGTGCAGGAAAAATAATTCCGCAAAGACTTCCGTACAAAACACCTGTATCACTAGGGTCTTCTGATGCGGCAACAATCCACAAAAAGAACTTTCTGACACGAATGTGCTTTGATGTCTTTCCCATCTTTTTAAGTATGACCTTTGCGATTGAAATCAATTCGCTGACAGCACCCAAAAAGCCATTTTCTGAAATCAACTTTTTTAAATAATTCTGTTTTTCACTATCAGTAGGCTTATTCTCTTTAGGTTTTTTCTTTTCAAATGGGAAAATATTAAATCTCAAAAACCAAAACCTTACAGTAATCCGAAGGTCATCAATTATCGAAATACAGACCGAAATACTTGATATGAGAATTAAGGTAATAAAGAGGACTACACCCAATATAATATAAAGTGCTAACACGTTATTCATCCTCTGACGGTATATCTTCAGCTAATTCAGTGGCTTCGTCATTCATCTTCTGAGCCAACTCCATAACCTCAGCAGATAACATTTTTAATTGACCGTTACTGTCTTCAAGCGTTTCGTCTGCAGGAACCTCGGGAAGCTCGTCCAGATTTTTCAAACCAAAACAACGCAAGAAGTTTTGTGTTGTACCATAAAGCAAAGGTCTGCCCGGTAATTCAAGCCTTCCCTTTTCTTCAAGAAGTCCTTTTTCGACCAAGGTTGAAACAACGCCCGAGCAGTCAACACCACGCACTTGCTCAACATAAGCCTTTGTGACCGGCTGATTATAAGCTACAACCGCCAATACTTCGAAAGCGGCTTGAGACAATGGTGTTTTTCTTCTCAAATCCAACACAGCACGAATTTTTTCGGCATATTCTTTTTTTGTGCACAACTGATATGCAAAGTCGAGTCTTAATAATTTTAACGAGCTTCCGCTGTTTTCCAAACGGTCACTCAACATATCCATAACCTGTTCTACGGTCACGTCATCGACTTCGAAAACTGTGCAGAATTTCTCAATATCAACCGGCTCACCTGCTGCAAATAATATAGCCTCAAATGACGGAACCAATTCATTTAACGTCACTGTTTTTTCCTCCCTGTCATAGAAATCTCCAACTCATCGCCTTCACCGTCTAAATGAACACGGTTGGCTTTACAAAGCTCAAGTACCGCAAGAAACGTTGCGACAAGCTCAGATCTGCTTTGAGCATTCTTAAAGAGATTGTGCATTTTGTTTTTGCCGCCTCTCATAAGATGTTTCAAAACAAAAACAATTTTAGAAGAAACCGAAACGATCTTTCTGGCGACAATTTTACTGAATACGTTGGTCGGAGGAGGCAATTTACGCTGACCGCGACCAACAGCCGCAATATAAGCCTTCAATATTTCTTCTTTTTCGTGAATATTCAAATAAGTTTTGTCATATTCGATTTTTTCGGGTCCTTTAATAAAGGTATCGAAATCATCGGTCATTCCCGATAACAGCCTCGCAACCTTACGGCAATGCTCATATTCCATAAGTTCAGCCGTGAATTCTTCTTTTAACTGTTCAGCCTCTTCGTGTTTGGGTAAAAGACTAACTGTTTTAAGATATATCAAACGCGAAGCCATTTCAATGAATTCACTTGCAATATCCATATCTTGCAACTGTAATTTTCGGATGTACTCAACGTACTGATCAACAAGGACAGTCAATTGAATGTCATTAATATTAAGTTTGTTTTTAGAAATCAAATACAACAGAAGGTCTAACGGTCCTTCAAAATTGTCGAGTTTATATTCAATTTTTTCCATTTTTTATCCTTTTTTAAAATAATGTAAAGGGCAATCCGGCCACGAAATAGAAAAGATTCAAAATGCTTCCGATGACACTGCTGAGAATATTTGAAAAAGTACCACTGAAAAAAATTAAAAACAGCAAAACAAAATAAAAAATACGCTCATATCTCATTATTTTCCAATAGAATCTATCGGGTAACAACGCAAACAGTATTTTCGAACCGTCAAGCGGAGGAATCGGAATAAAGTTAAATACAGCAAGGTTGATATTCAACATCGCAATATAAAACAAAATATAACCGATCAAAGTGAACACTATTCCTAAATATCCATAAGCAATTATACCAACGGCACCCACGACAAAGTTAATTACAACGTGAAGCAACACTGCAATAAAGCCGATTATTAAATTAGAAACAGGTCCTGCCAAGGCAACCAAAGCCATATCGCGTTTTGGCTTTTCAAAATATCTTGAATCAACACTAACGGGCCTGGCCGCACCAAAACCGACAAGTATCATTGAAAGTATTCCGAAATAATCCAAATGTGCTTTTGGATTAAGGGTTAATCTGCCTTGATATCTCGGTGTAGGGTCACCTAATTTTGTTGCAATAAAACCGTGAGAATATTCATGCACAGGCATGGCGATAAGTAAAACTATTGCCACAGAAAACAAATAAGAAACAATTTCAAGCAAACTGCCGCGATGGGCAAATATTCCGATAAGACCCATGGTCAAACCTCCGATAAAATTAAAACATTATAATTGTCGATAAAACACAAAACGTAATAACGGTGAATACCGAAGCTTTTTCTAAAACAATGAAAAAGCGATTGTAATTCAAAGACAGTCTTGATAAAAACATACCAATAAAAGCAAATCCACTCAATAAAACCGGTACTATATATCTGAAATCCATTGAGCATCCGAAAGGATATGCGATATTAAAATAAACGAAAAATGCCAACTCAACCAAAAACAATATAAATAAAGGTATGATAGTACCCTTTATCGCGTTTCGTTTCAGCAATAAAAATACCACAGCGACTAATGATAAAACAATTAAAATCAAATTTGCCAAAACGAGAATTATTGCAATTCCTTCATTACCGAAATTATATTCGCCAAACAGTGAATTTCTCAAAAGATATTGCCACAGATTATATTCATTCCAAACATCGGTATAAACACCAAATCCATCAAGTGAAAACGGAAGCAAAATTCGCTTAAAAACGCTTATATCACCTGTATATAATGCACTTGTAACAGGTATCGGCGCGACATAACCAAAGGGTTGACAAAACAAAACATAATTTCTTATCGGGTGCCAAAACCCCAAAGGAATTAAAACAATAAGAAAAGAAACAATCTGCAAAACCAAATGTCGGAATTTAAAAGACTTGTCGATGAAAAATCTGATCAACACAGATATTGCGATGATAAGCACTATTAACGCGGCCGAAACCTTGGTCATCATTGCAGCACCGCAACAAAATCCGCATAAAAGTGCATATTTTATTGACGGGTTTCCCCACCATTTTAAAATAAATAAAATAGCGAAGGTTGAAAGCATTATAGTTAAAATATCATTATTGATGCTACCGGCTAAAATAAAGAAAGTCGGGTGAAAGCACAGTAACGCAACACAAAGTACAAGATACCTATCTTTAAGGTTTAATAATTTAAAGATCTCATATCCTGCGAGCATTGTTAATGTCGAGTATAACACTGACAACAACTGAATATTTTCAAAAGCTCTTCCGACCGTAAACCCAAACGCTTCGGAAATATGCATTGATAACGCCGCTAAAAGGTGATGTAAAGGCGGATGACTGAACTGCCAATCGTTATGATCGGGTAAGCCCCCGTTATATATAGAATAAATATAAGCCAGATGACCGTTGCTTTCCAAATTCTCAACATCGTGCTGATTAACAGAATAATGATATTTGATCGCGTAGCTAAGTCGAAGTACAAAACCGCAAATCAAAAGAAGCATAATAATATTATCATACGTCAGTTTTTGCTTGTAATATAAAACGAAAACCGCAGCACCCGAAAGCAAAAATGCCGATATGGTAAGTAACTCAGAACATTTGGCATTTTCTTCAGCATAATACGACGATTGATCGTAAAATGCAAAGAAAAAGAAAAGAATAAATATGAAAACAAGCGGTAAAAAACGATAAAAGGTTTTAGAAGTGAATAAACTTTTTAACTTGTCGGAAAACGTGTTATTCATCTTCTTACCACCGTTCAAATTATTTTATCCTGCGTGCTTCAATATAGTAACGTTTATCGGCCGCGTGTCCCATAGAAAATGTTTTTCTGGGTAAAGAACCGTCCGATGCGACCGCCGGGAAAAGTTCTTCCTTTTTCATTCCATCAAATATAAAGCCCAAATTACCGGTTTCTTTAGATAAAGCTCGAACAACGTCTTCACCGTGAATATAATCAATTTTAATATTGTTGACCTTTATATACTTATCGAGCCAGGTCTGCAAAGTGCCGACAGGCAGCTTTGACGTAGGCTTTAAAGATATATTGACTTCTTTACCGTCGAAACAGCAAATAAACTTTTGTGCATCTGCGCCATCGTAGCCAAGGTCACTCTTCAAATTATCAAGAACCGCTTCGGGATCAACACTGAAAAGAACTCTGTAAATAGGCTCAAACTGTATTGAACTATCATGAACATTAACTACTTCAACAAGTGCTGATTTTGCCAAAGGCGAATCGTTGAGTTTACTGCATTCTTTAGCAGTAGCTAACGAATGGTTTCCGTCACCGACTGCAAACATCATTTTTGTGTCGTTTTCAGCAAGAGCATTAACGGCTTTGCCAACGCGTATGATATCTTCTTCCCGCAAAAACCAACCGGTAATATGTCCGCCACCCTGCATAAGATCAAAGTCATAAGCAATAATTAATTTATCTTTAATAGCAGTAATGGGCTCGATTACTGTTTTCTCGGGGTCATCAGCAAGAAGTAAAACGTGAGGCAACTCGATAGGTGCGTCTTTTCTGATTTTAACTCTAGGCGGAATGCGCTCAACAACAGTCTGTTCGGTAGCTCTTATGAGTGCCTTACTTCCCTTGACATAATCATAATCTGACAGTTCGATAGCACCAACAATACCGTGACGAACGGTCCCGTCACTTTGTGTGCGTTCAACATAAATCATTGACGATTTGTGTTCATCTAAAACGCCGTTATTTAAATAATCGAGCATATTACTGTTAATATCGTCAATTCGCTTTTCGGTGTCACCGTCTTCAAGGTAAATTTCAGGTAAAGTAACCCTTAAAGCCGAAGGAGCATCTCCAACATTACTCTCAACCTGTTTCCAATATTCAGCCTCAGAGGTGAATTGATCACAAGCAACAACAGCCCATTTTTCAAAACCTTTTTTAGGCAAAAGAATGTCTGCCGGCATTAAACCATACTTTTTCATATAAAGTCACCCAACCATAAATAAAACTAATATCACAAATAAACAAACAAACAGTTTATCATATATTCTGTAATATTATACTTAAAAAAGTATCAAAAGTCAATGTATTATTATCGGTCTCACGCTTTAAGTTTGTATCGGTCTCACGCTTTAAGTTGCATTAAAAATATTTATGTTGACTTAAAGGACAAAATGAAGTATACTTTCTTAAAAATTTTTTTGGAGAATCGGATATGAAAAAGACTAAAATCGTGTGCACTATCGGCCCTGCAAGTAACAACGAGATAACACTAACGGCTATGTGCAAAGCGGGTATGAACGTCGCACGTCTCAATTTTTCACACGGCACTCATCCCGAGCATTTGAAAAACATTGAGCTGATTAAAAAAGTACGCGATAACTTGAATAAACCCATTGCCATCTTACTTGATACCAAAGGTCCCGAATACCGTATCAAGACTTTTGAAAACGGTAAAATTGTGCTCAACGACGGAGATATTTTTACTTTTACTACTAACGATATTATTGGAGATAAAACAAAAGTATCAGTCACCTATTTAAATCTTGCTAAAGAACTTAATATTGGTAACAGAATTCTGTTGAACAACGGGCTTCTGGAATTTGAAGTCATTGAAACTACCGATACCGACATCAGAACCAAAGTAATCACTGGCGGTGAGCTTTCAAACAGAAAAAGCATGAGTTTTCCAAATAAAGTACTCAAACAGAAATACCTTAGCGAGCAAGATAAAAGTGATATTCTTTTTGGGATTCAAAACGGCGTTGATTTTATTGCTTGTTCTTTTGTTTCCTGCAAACAAGACCTGCTTGATGTAAAGAGTTTTTTGAAAGAAAACAGTTGCGAAGATGTCGAACTCATTGCAAAAATAGAAAACCAAGCGGGTATTGATAACGTTGAAGAAATATGCGAAGAATGCTCCGGTATCATGATTGGCCGCGGCGATATGGGTGTTGAGGTTCCATTTGAAGAATTACCTGCAATCCAAAAACAAATTATTACCAAATGCCGTATTTTAGGAAAACGTGTAATTACGGCAACCGAAATGCTTGAATCAATGATACACAACCCCCGCCCTACGCGTGCAGAGATTTCAGACGTCGCCAACGCAGTTTACGACGGGACAAGTGCAATTATGCTTTCGGGTGAAACGGCCGCGGGAAAATATCCGGTGCAATGCGTTGAAACTATGTCAAAAATCGCAGAACAGACCGAAAAGAATATTCATTATGCACGTCGTTTTAAAAATTCTGAATTCAAAATCAAAAACACGGTTGATGCAATTTCACATGCAACCTGTGGTATGGCCATTGATATTGAAGCCAAAGCTATTGCTGTCTGCACAATTTCAGGTATGACCGCAAGAATGGTATCGAGATTTCGCTCACCCGTTGATATTTTAGGCATCACCGTAAGTAAAAAAACTTGGTATAAGCTTGCAATGTCATGGGGTGTTACCCCAGTTATGGTCGACCGTTTTGACTCAACAGATGTATTGTTCTACACCGCAAAGCAAAAAGCAATTGAGTCATTCGATTTGCAATCGGGTGAAAAACTCGTGCTCACAGGCGGTATGACCAACGGAGTATCGGGCAACACCAATATTATAAAAATCGAAACGGTATAATAGCAAATTATTGTATATTAAAAATGCGCCCCTTGTGTACTCAAGGGGCGCATTTTCTTATCTGTTTTGGTTGTGGTTAGAATATGTTATTTCATTTTTAAAATAACAGGAGTGAGTATTTGTGCAGATTTTTCAAGCACCACTTCCCCATCGTTTACAGTGAAGACGCAAGGTTTGAACACGCCGTCACAATCGAGGAACTCGATTTTATCAGGTATCTTTTTGCAAACAAGACGGATATTGTCAATAGGATCAAGACTAATATTGAACACACCGCAGAAGGTGCTGCCGTCGGGCATATCGGCAACACGCAGGTACACTTCGTCATCATCGGGAACATAAACCGGCAGGTCACCGTGCTCGTTAAGAAGTCTTATAAGCTGATTTTTGCGTGTGTTATTAAGCATCGCAAAGGCCGTTGTATAATGGAACTCAGTCCTTGCGTCACCGCAGAACACAATGATTGTACCACCCAAAGAGTTTTTAAAAACAGTGCTCGCAGGGAACAAGGTTTCTGTGAGCACGCCGTCGGGACTGTGCATACACAGGGTATCAGCAATAACGCTGTCGTCCAGCACCTTTATTTCGCGTGCGTTGGTCTGTGCGGTGCTGTTGGTGCCTTCTGTCGGGTAATACTCATAAGTAATATTTTTACCGCTCCAAGGATTTACCTCAACTCCAAGATACTGCGAAAAGCCACGCTTACACAAGCGCTCTGCACATCCTCCGTCAAGTACAAGAGTTTTGGTTAACATTTCCTTGATTTCGCAGTCAGAGAAAAGACTGTCCATTTCTCCGTCAAGGAAGGTAACATCGCTTGTCTTTTCAGAAAAATAGAACGGCAGACCAAGTCTTTCAAGTACACACATTCCCCATCCGCTTACAGAAGCTCTGGTATTGTAGCTTGAAGCGGTAAAACCGTAATCGGGAATGCTTGAAATGGCTATCTTAGAGCCTCTCCATTTCAAAGTAGGAACAATATTTGAAAGAGCCTCATAAAATCCTTTATGTTTGCCCAAAACTTCACGGTATTTTCGGCCTGCAACAGGCTGCTCGAAATTGGCGGTTCGGGTTATCCAATGCTTTGCACCCGAAACGCCCTCCAAAATAGTTCCCGTAAAGTGAGTATGCAACGACATTGCACCCGTACTGTAGCGGTTGTGGGGACAGGTATCGGTCTCGGCGAGAAAGTTATCTACGTGACCTTGACCTTTTAAGATGGCTATCTGAACAGCGGCACGCATAAAGGTGTTGGAAAACTGCTTGGGACCCATCGGTGTATAACGCCCGTTGTTGACACGAACCTGCACGGGGTTACCCTTACCTGCAAGGATGGTTGCAATCTCGGTTGCGGCCTCACAGCAAGGGCCAACACAGCAGAATGAACCGGGAATTGTCGGGTCAACCATATCAATTCCCTCTCGCATATATTTTGCACATTCAACTAACGACTCGAGTTGTGTTTCAATAAACGCATTACGATAACTTTTATCCTCATCGGTTGTGCCCGTTGCATGTGCCCAAATTTCTTCACGGGTCTTTCTTACACCGGTTTTCTTCTCAAAGGCATCAAGATGCAGGTCACAAGCACACCCCTTACCGGGACGGATGATAAGACGGAAGTCATCATCGACCATAATACAAGAAGGTTTATGTGAAGCAATTACACGAAACTGCTCACGGATATACTCACGAAAATGTTGATCATAAGGACAGTGAACATTTACTTCCTGGCCATTGTTGAGATTTTTTACCCTTGTCAGCGTAGATGGGCTGTTAAGCGGATAACCGTGTCCTAAT
Organism: Clostridia bacterium; assembly: GCA_017629275.1. Taxonomy (GTDB): domain Bacteria; phylum Bacillota; class Clostridia; order Oscillospirales; family Acutalibacteraceae; genus UMGS172. Next base: position 12,579 of record JAGBXM010000058.1, on the reverse strand, counting down.
GAGCATTGAACCAAGGCACCGCAGGTCAAGCCCATTGATGCAAGTTTATCACGGAACAGATCATATTTTTGGCATTGTATTTCAGCTTTGGGAAAAAGCGGGTCCCCTTCAGGAACCAGTGTGAATATGAACAAGGCGCAGTTTGAAACACCTTTTTCGTACTGCAGCTTAATGTCCTCGCACACCTCATCAACGTGTTCAATGTCTTTCAGCGATATTATAGAATAATTAAACATCTAACCCCTCCAAAATATCGGTTTTGAACATTGTATCATTGTAACAAAAACTATTCAACCCAAAATGTCACGAAACTTTTTCGTAATTAAAAAATAGTTGTCCTGAGCGTAGTAAAGGACCTTTAAGATTCCTCGACGTCGTCTCAGGATAATAGGCTAATTATTAAATAAATTCGCTTCTTTCAAAAGCCACCAACCGCAAACTAAAAGCATCGGTGAATAATTACAGATACGGTCATAATCTATTGCATCGTTTAAATTCTGCAAAGCCGCAAACTGCTCTTCCCCAATTTTAAAATCAGGACAAAGCGCAAGTATTGATACAGCCTCGCCGACATTGCGGATATGATAAAAGCCGCGGTTTTCACTCATTTCACTTTGCGCGGGATTGAAATATGGGCGATTACCTATAATGCCTTGATAAAGCATTCTGACTTTATTCCAAGGTTTATATTGATAATAATAATGCTCCTCGCCTATCTCATCACAGATACGCTTTGACTCTGAAACGGCAAAAGTTTTGTAATAATCTGCAACGCTTTGCATAAATTCAAGACACTTTGCACGAAATTCGTAATCCGGGTCGATATCATAAATTGCGCGCAGCGAATATTGCATCTGCAGAACGGGATAACAACGCAGTCCATAAGACAATGCATTGAACTTTGATTGTTTTTTGAAAGCCTCGTCACGGTACTGCATATAAAGGTCATACCAATGATTGTCTCCCGAAACATACCAAGCTGCAATATAGAAAAAAGGCAGACGCATATATTCGTGAGCGCCAAGCACACCCCACATTTTACCTGCGATCGAGGTCTCACCGTCGTAGCGCAAGAAATTATAGTCATTAGAAGGTAAACAATTACGCTCCATTCTCTTTGCAACAGCAACGATAACTTTTTTGATGTTTTCCTTCTGCTCGGCATCAGCAAGTTCGGAATTATAGAGTCTTAAACCGCCATAGACCCAATGCGTGAACTGATCACGAGAGGTGTCATAATAAAAAGATTTTTCATCGGCAGGTGAAACGCTTCGGGATATAAAACCGTTTTCAAAATCAACAACACAGCGCATCATACCGTCGAAGACTTTATCGGCAAACGGTTTCATATTCTTATCCCTGGTAACGTTGTACCGCGCTACGATAGCGTCTATCATAGATCCCGCCGAGAGAACGGAGTCTTCCATACCCGTTCCCCATCCGCAGGCATTTGGGATCTGACGGTTAATTTCATTAACCGAGGGTAAGTGGTCGGTCAAAATATTTCCGTCAATATTGCGCACAAGATAATCATATAATAGATTTGTTTTTTCGCAAAAGAAATTATCCCAAATAAAATTCCAAGACTTTTCCACAAAAGTCACCTCTTTAATTGTAAACTATCATAAATAGTGATAAATATCAAGTTGATTTATCAAAAAATTAATCATTAGAAAAAATTTTGAATTTTGTAAAAATAATCCTTGACATTTCAAAATTTTAGGTTATAATAATTCTTGCCGTTGAGGAATAGTGTAACGGTAGCACGACAGACTCTGACTCTGTTTGTTGGGGTTCGAATCCCTATTCCTCAGCCAAAAGCAACAGTTCACCCTTTGGGGTGAGCTGTTTTTTTATTTATCAGCCAATCTATCTTTATATGCTTTTGGGGAAATGCCCAGAATTTTCTTAAACTGCTTACTGAAATGGTATTCGTCATAGAAGCCTAAATTGTAGGCAGTTTCTTTTATACTTATATCGGGAAACATTTCAAAATAAGACGTTGCTTCTTTTATCTTAAAGTTCAACATATATTGATGAATCGTCAAGCCGAACAGAGATTTAAACTTCGTTTCAGCCGTTTTCACCGAAACTTTTGTCATTTCCGCAAACTCTTTATTACTAAAGAATTTCTCGGGATTACTGTGAATTATATTTTTAATTCTGTTTGCAACACTTAAATCTTCACTATGATCACTTTCCTTCGAAAGTTCACACAAAAGCAATTCAAAATATAAATCAGCCTTGCGTTGATCACCTGATAGTTTGCTGTTTACAACCTCAGAAAATAACATACGAATGGTTCTGTTACCGGATGTATCTATAAGAGTGTTTAATCTAATAGCATTGTCTTTAGACAAGTTATCCGCACCGTCGTTTTCGTTTCTTTCAACGTGAAAATACATTGTTTTGGTTTCAGGAGCACAAGGTGAAATTCCATAATGAGTATTCCCTGCGCTTAAGATCAATAAAGAATCTTTTTTTAGTTCGAATTCGTCACCGTTTTGACCGAATTTCCACTCTCCTTCAAGCAAAAATATGAAGTCGTGAACCTGCATATTACGCTTGGGATGCATAAACGGCAAAGCATAATAATTAATGTTTGCTTCACAGATTCTATGAAGTTTTTCTAAAGAAAACACATTTTTCATAACAATCACCCTTTGCGCTATTTTACATCATCTATTTCTTTTTGTCAATTCTCACCTGGGTTATGGAGATTTATTATTAAATTACAGCATTGCGAGGTGAAGTTATGAGGATATTTGGAAAAGGCTTTAACTTCTCACAGGACGGTCCCGGAAACCGACTTGTGTATCATTTGTCCGGATGCAATATGAGATGCATTTGGTGTTCAAATCCCGAAGGACTCAATACTAAAGCCGGGATGGAATACAGCACCGAAGAAATACTTAATGAGTGTTTACGGAGCAAACCGATGTTCTTCTCGGGTGGTGGTGTAACCTTCACAGGCGGTGAAGCAACACTTCAATTTGATGAATTACTTGAGGTTTTAAATAAATTAAAGTATAACGGCATCCACACGTGTATAGAGACAAACGGCACCGGTGAGCATCTTACTGATATTCTGAAATTTACAGATTATCTGATAATGGATTTCAAACATTACGACACAAATATTTTAAAAAAGTATACCAATGTCGGAAATGAAACAATAAGGAGAAATTTTGAATACATTTGCAGGTCAAAACGTCAATTACATATCAGAATACCGCTGATCAACGGATTCAACACACAAAATCCCGCAAATTTTGCAAGTTATTTTTCGAAATTTAACACGCAAAACGTTGTGTTCGAGTTTCTCCCCTACCACGAATACGGAAAAGATAAATGGAAAACTGAATACAAAGTCCAAAACGGTTTTATAACAGATGAAATCTTAGAGAATTTCATATCAACGTTTAAACAATATAATTTAAAACTGATTACTACCTGACGGAGGTTTTATATGAACAAAATATTTAAACAAGGTGAACTTACCGAGATGGCCAAAAGACTATATCAAGAAGAACGTGAGATTTCACGTTTAGACGGTTGGTTTTTAGCCAAAGAGACCGAAATGAAACACGATGAAATATACATAGATCTACCTAAAGAAATCAAAAAAGCGTATTTGCTCTGTGAAGTAGTAAAAGAAATACCGCTAAGTTTAAGTGATAACGCAATTTTTATCGGAACGCAACGTGATGCTTTTGCAAAAAGTTATGCACTTATCAATCCATCTTTCACAGTTAAAGGTTTTTCGGGGTATTGCGATCCGATGGCAATATATAACGATATTGAACCGAGCGAAATATTCACAAAAAGCCGCATTGACAAAGCCCGTACTTTTACCGCAAAATCAGATATGGTAAGTATGCTCAATGAAATGTATAGTAAAGCAGAAAACTACACTAAGGAAGTGATTTATTTTGTTGAACAGGTAACCGGTCACATTATTCCCGATTTCCGTTTTGCCATAAAATACGGTATTGATGCTTTGATCAAACAAGCAAAAGAAAAAAGCGGTGAATTCTATAAAGCCGCGGAAATTTCATTGAATTCGTCTAAAATCCTAATAAACAGATATATTGATTTAATTAATCAACACAAGAATTCCTGTTCTCCACACAGATTAACCCAACTCGAATTCATGGAACGATCACTCATAAATATCCGCTCAAAAGGTGCGTCAAATCTATTTGAAGCGATGCAGTTATACCTTATTTTGTGGGAAATTATGTGCCTGGAACAAGCACCTAATCCTTACGCTTTTTCACTAGGTAACGTTGACAGAATATTTGAGCCTTATCGTCAGAATTTAAGCCGTGAAGAAGTAGCAGAACTGTTTTGCCAATTTTTGGTGTTTTATAACGTTGGCGACCGCAGTTGGGCAATTTCGCAAAACGTCATTGTGAGTGGACGTGATTATAACGGTAACGATCTTACCAACACGACTACCTATGCGATAATGGATGCTTACTTCACAATGAATCTGCCTCAGCCGATCCTTTCGGTAAAGCTTCACAAAAATACTCCCAAAAAGCTCTATGAAGAAATGGGAAGATTCTTCTTTTCTCCGGGTGTACTCACCCCCTCTCTTTTCAATGACGATTCAATGTTTGAAATATTAGAGAAAAACGGAGTCGATAAGGAAGATATTGCCGATTATTCGATAGCAGGTTGCCAGGAGCCGCTTATCATGGGTAAAGATAACGGAAACACGACCAATAGTTGGTTAAGCCTTCCCAAAGTTCTTGAAGTGTTGCTTTTAAATGGCTATTCTGCTATCAGTGGTGAAAAATTGATCGATACCGAAGATTACGAACTCGAAAATGTGCGCGAATGTTTTTATAGCACACTTGACAACATTCTTGAAAAAATGGTGGAATCCGCAAACAAAGCATCTGTTGCACTGTCTGAACTGAGAGTTCCTTTCCTTAGTTGTTTTATGTGCGGTCTTGATTACGGCGCAGATATGCGTGACACTGAAACACAAGGAACTAAATACAACGGAAGCGGCTGTCTTGTTCACGGGTTGACCGTTCTTGCCGATTCATTTATAGCAATTGATGAATTTGTAAAAAATTATCCCGATGGCAAGGAACTTCTGATAAATGCTATTAAAGCCGATTTTGTTGGATACGAAGATTTAAGAGAATTCCTACTCAAATGCCCAAAATTCGGTAACAATATTGAAACGGTCGATAAAGAAGCCCGAGAAATAGCTAACCGAGTTTCAAATATGATACGTAGTAAAAAGAACTACCTTTCCAATCCCTTCAGACCCGACTTTTCTACCCCGTCAACCCACTTAACCTATGGATATTGGGTCGGCGCAACACCCGACGGCAGAAAAAGTCGAGATATGTTAGGTTACGGTGTGGATCCTTTGTACGGCGAAGCTTCAAACGGTCTCGGATTCAGAATGCTGTCAAATATGCAATTACCTTTTGAGCAATTCAATGGCGGTTACGCTTCACATCTTGGAATAGACCCTAAGTATTTTGCCAAAGGCACGTTAGAAGAAAAGGGTGTTCAGTTTTATAACAACGTCATTCAACCACTCTTTTTCAATCCATTATCAAACGGCGTATCGCCTTTTTATCTTTACGTAAACGTAACAACCCCGGAAACTTTGAGAAAGGTTCTGTCAAACCCGCAAAAATACGCTCCGAGCGGAGTTTATATAATGCGAATACACGGAACTTTTGTTAATTTTTTGGACCTGTCGCCTGAAATTCAGCAGGATATTATAACGAGACTCGATTTAAAATCAACATCGTTTTCTTGTTAATACATTATTGGAGTGACCAAATTATGATTAATGAACCTATTTTCTTTGAACGAAACAGGGTTGGCCGTGTCTATTTGGGCGGGAAACTTTTTGCCGACTTTTTCGGTGATGAGCCTATTGACGGATTTAAGCCCGAGGAATGGATTGCGTCCAACGTCAAAGCTATGAATAAGATACAGGAATCCCCAAAAGAAGGAATTTCTAAAATTAAAGGTTTTGACATTTACTTTGATGAATTACTGAATAAATATCCAGAAGAAATGCTTGGAAGTAAAAAGAATTTTAGAATACTTGTCAAGGCTTTGGATAGCGCTATACGTCTTCCCGCTCAAGCACATCCTGATAAAGCATTTTCCAAAAAGTATTTCAAATCAGGTTTTGGCAAAACAGAATGTTGGGTTATACTTGATACAAGACCCGATGCAAAAATATTTTTAAATTTTAAAGATAACATCACAAAAGAGTTGTTCGAACAAGCAATTGAAAAAAGCGAATATGATAAAAACGCTATGGAAGAACTGATGCTTGATATTACACCCAAAGTCGGTGATGTTTACCTTGTCCCTGCACGCACGATTCACGCTATCGGTAAAGGATGTCTGATATTAGAAATACAAGAACCTACCGATTTCACAATTCAGCCCGAGCGTTTATGCGGTGATTATAAGCTTAGCGACTACGAGATGTATCTTGGAATACCCAAAGAAGATGCGGTTACCTGTTTTGATTTTGAAAACAAGCCAGAAGCACAGATTGTTTCAACTACGGTTACCGATATTAACGGCTTAAAAATTGAATCACTTATTAACGAATCACATACCGATTGCTTTATTATTAACAGAATAACTCTTTCCGATAGCGAATACATTCCGAATATAATTGATAGTTACGCTATTTATGTTGTAATCGACGGTAGCATTGAAATCTCAAATAACGAATACCGTAAAACTGTTAAAAAAGGAGATTATTTCTTTATGCCTGCCTCGCAGATGAGCAATTACAAGTTTAGCGGTAACGCTTCAATTATCGAATGTTACTAAGGAGAATTTATGAATATTATTGGAATTGACCTGGGTACAACGAGTATTTGCGGTATAAAAATGAATGCAGATACAGGCGTTGTATCAGAATCGATAACTACTGATAGTAACGCATTTATCAAGACATCAAATTCTTGGGAAAAAATTCAATCACCGCAAAAAATCATAGATATAGCATTTGAGATTGTAAACAAATTAGTCGATAAAGACACCGCATCAATCGGCATCACGGGACAAATGCACGGTATTCTATACGTTGATTCTGACGGAAATGCTGTGAGCCCTTTATACACATGGCAAGACGAGAGAGGAAATCTTAAGTATAAAGATACAACCTACGCTGAACACTTAGAATCATTCTCCGGTTACGGAAACACAACAGATTTTTTCAACAAAATAAACGGATTGCGTCCGCAAAATGCTGTCTCGTACTGCACAATACATGATTATCTTGTAATGAAACTAGTTGGAAATACTAAGCCGATAATCCATTCAACCGATGCCGCAAGCTTTGGCTTGTATGATCTGAAAGAGAACAGATTCAACTATGATGTTAATGCAGAAATTGTTTGTGATTACCGTATTGCAGGAAACTATAAAAACATCCCGGTAAGCGTTGCAATAGGCGACAATCAAGCAAGCGTATTCTCAACGTTAACTGATAAAAATGACATTTTAATAAATATAGGGACAGGAAGTCAGATTTCTGTGATATCTCCTAAAATTATTATTGCTGATAACATTGAAACACGACCCTACTTCGATAACGAATATCTTATTGTCGGTGCTGCCCTTTGCGGTGGAAGAGCCTATTCCGTATTGAAAGACTTTTTTAAGAGCATTATTTGTCAATGTACAAACGTCGATGACAGTCAAGTATATAAGATAATGGGAGATTTTATCAAGAACGACGATATAGATGAAATCAAAGTCGATACCAGATTCGCCGGTACAAGGGTCAACCCTCAATTAAGAGGCAGTATCACTAATGTTTCGGTTGAAAATTTCACCCCAAATATGCTTACATACGGAGTAATGAACGGTATATTGCAAGAATTAAATACATTGTATTCTTCAATGGGTGTCAGTTCCACCGGTATAGTTGGCTCCGGAAACGGATTGAGAAAAAACCCACGTCTTATTGAAATCGCAGAAAAAACTTTCGGACATAAAATTAAAATACCTATTCACTTAGAAGAAGCGGCAGTAGGAGCTGCGTTATTTTCGGGCGTCTCAGCGGGTGTTTATCCCAATTCGTCTTTTGCACAAAGCAAAATTGTATACTACAAATAAAAATAGTTGAATTAAAGACCGACATCATTATTTTGTGATGTCGGTCTTTAATTTACGTGCACTTTTTCAATGCGATTTTGAATTGGAACATTACTTCTTGTATGGCGACATATTTTTAAATCGTACACGATATATTTGGTAACTTTCATTAAGTCAACAATACAAATTGTGGTATGCAGTCTTTTAAAAGAATTATTTTTGTCATAATATGTTGATTTTAAATAGAGTATGTGTTATAATACAAACAATATTAACATAGGCGAATTTTGCAAAGTTGCATTAATATGTTATATTTAACTTTATTTTGAAGTTTATAATTGATTTTATTTTCTTTTAAGGGGACAATTGTTATGAACATTCCTTTCTCACCTCCTGATATTTCCGAAGAAGAAATCAAAGAAGTTACAGAAGTTTTGCGCTCGGGTTGGATCACAACCGGTCCCAAGGTCAAAGAACTTGAAAAGCGCATTGCGGAATATATTGGCGTAAATAAATGTGTATGCCTCAATTCACAGACAGCCTGTGCCGAAATCGCTTTAAGAGTGTTGGGTGTTGGGCCCGGTGACGAGGTTATAACTTCTGCTTACACCTATACCGCTTCTGCCTCTATTATATGTCACATTGGAGCTAAACCTATTTTAATTGATACAATAAAAGATTCCTGCGAAATCAACTATGACTTGTTGGAAGCGGCAATAACCGAAAAAACCAAAGCCATTATTCCCGTTGACATTGCAGGCATTCCCTGCGACTACGACCGTCTTTATGATATTGTCGAGCGCAAAAAAGACATTTTCAAACCCAATAGCGATATTCAGAAGGCTTTGGGACGGATTGCCATAATGGCTGACACGGCACATGCATTTGGTGCCGAATGGAAAGGTCAGAAAGTCGGTAGAGTTGCTGATTTCTCATCCTTTTCTTTTCACGCCGTCAAAAATATGACAACTGCCGAAGGCGGTGCGCTGACATGGAAATCAATTAGTGGTATTTCTGATGAAGATATCTATCATCAAGTACAGTTGCTTAGTTTACACGGTCAGTCTAAGGATGCTTTGGCAAAAACCAAATTCGGTGCCTGGGAATATGATATTGTCGGCACTTGGTACAAGTGCAATATGACCGACATTATGGGTGGTATGGGTCTTGCACAGTTGTCTCGTTACAGCAAAATGCTTGAACGCCGTGAGGAAATTACAGTAAGGTTTGATAAAGCATTTCGTCCTCTTGGCATCACCACGCTTCCCCACACCTGTGATGACGGTAAATACGTTTCTTCTTACCACCTCTATATTACTAGAATTCCCGGTATCACTTATGAGCAACGAGGCGAGATAATTGATAAGATGGCTGAGAAAGGTGTCGCTTGTAACGTACACTACAAGCCTTTACCGATGCATACTGCATATAAAAAACTTGGCTTCGATATAAAAGACTACCCCAACGCTTACAATTATTTTGTCAACGAAATCACTTTGCCTTTGCACACAAAGCTTACCGATGAGCAGGTTGACTATATAATTGCCACCTATAAAGAAATTGTAAGTGAGTATATAAAATGATTTTAAAAGAATGGGACAGGCTTCCCGAAGAATTCAGAAATAAATCAGTCAAAGAGTATTACGATATTCTTTGCAATAGAAAATTCAGTTTAGTTCTAAAAAGGTTATTTGATATTTTTGTGTCTTTCGCAATGCTTTTGGTGCTTATGCCGGTTTTTATTGTGATTGCCGTAATAATAAAAATCGACTCACGCGGACCTGTATTTTACAGACAGGTTCGCGTTACGCAATACGGAAAAATTTTTAGAATTTTCAAATTCCGTACAATGGTTCAGAACGCCGATAAAATCGGAACACAGGTCACTGTAAATAACGATAGCCGTGTTACGAAAATTGGCAGATTTTTGAGAAAATACCGTCTTGATGAATTACCTCAGTTAATTGACGTTCTAAGAGGCACAATGACCTTTGTCGGTGTCAGACCTGAAGTCCCTAAATATGTAGAAGCGTATACCGATGAAATGATGGCTACCCTTCTTCTTCCTGCTGGAATAACTTCAAAAACAAGTATATTCTATAAAGATGAAAGTGAATTACTTGATAATTCAAACGATACAGACAAAACTTATATTGAAGCGGTTTTGCCTCAGAAAATGGTCTACAATCTTAAAGGAATTAAAAATTTCAGTTTTTTAGGCGATATAAAAATTATGTTTATGACTGTTGCCGCTGTTTTGGGTAAAGATTTCAGCGAAAACGATTAACAGGAGTGAAATATATGAAGATAACTTTATCAAAGGGTTCCCGTTTTCGAATTATGTTTATACTCGCAATACTCGATGCTTTGTCTATTGCGTGTTCATTCTTTTTTGCTCTTTGGCTTCGTCACGATTTTAAATTTAATGTAATTTCTGAAACTTATATTGAAACATACATTAAATCTATCGGCGTTTGGATTATAGTAAGTTTTATTGTTTTCTCTTTAATGAAGTTATACAACAATATCTTAACATTTGCCGGTCAAGACGACTTGTTTCGAATAATAATTTCGTACGGTATACTGGCTGTCATCGGCGTAGTAGGAATTATTATTTTTGATCCCAATATGCCCAAATCCTATTATATTTTAGGATGGATTCTAAGTTTCGTATCAACAGTTGTTATCCGCTTTTCGAGACGTACATTGAAAAGTGTAGGTCATCTGTTTTCATCATTACACCATTCATCAAATGATGAATCTATAATGATTATCGGCGCCGGACTTGCCGGACGTATGCTTTTAAGAGAGTATAACGAAAGTGACAAGCTCCGCGGAAAAGTCGCTTGTTTTATTGATGACAACCCCGAAAAAGCAGGTTGCCGACTCGACGGTATCCCTATAGTCGGCGGTCGGGATAAAATTATTGAATCCGCATCAAAATATAACATTGATAAGATCATTTATGCTATCCCCAGCGGAGACGGTAAAACCCGCAAAGCAATCCTTGACATTTGCTGCGAAACAGGATGCAAAGTTGAAATTGTACCGGGTATCTATCAATTGGTGAACGGTCAGGCGGACACACGGAAGTTGCGTAAGGTTGAGATAAGAGACCTGCTAGGCCGAGATGCAGTCGAAGTTAATCTTGACGAGATATACAAATATATCTCCGATAAGGTTGTAATGGTAACCGGCGGTGGCGGTTCTATCGGTAGCGAACTTTGCCGTCAGATCGCTTTAAGCAAACCGAAACAGCTTATTATCTTTGATATTTACGAAAACAACGCTTATGAGATTCAACAAGAACTTGTGAGAAAATATCCTCACCTTAATCTTGTCGTTCTTATCGGCTCCGTAAGAAATACCGCAAGACTCGACTACGTTTTAAGTACCTATAAACCCGATATGGTTTTCCACGCTGCTGCTCATAAGCACGTTCCCTTGATGGAAGACAGTCCAAACGAAGCAATAAAGAACAATGTTTTTGGTACTTATAAAATGGCAAAAGCAGCCGTTGCTCATAATGTAAAGAAATTTGTTTTAATATCTACTGACAAGGCTGTTAATCCGACAAATATTATGGGTGCATCTAAACGTCTTTGCGAAATGGTCGTTCAGATGATGAACCGTGAAGCTCCCAATACTGAATTCGTTGCCGTTCGCTTCGGTAATGTGTTAGGCAGCAACGGAAGTGTTATACCCTTATTTGAAAAACAGATCGCACAAGGCGGTCCCGTCACAGTAACCCACCCCGATATTACCCGTTTCTTTATGACTATTCCTGAAGCAGTTTCTCTTGTATTACAGGCAGGATACTATGCTAAGGGCGGCGAAATATATGTACTTGATATGGGACAACCTGTAAGAATCGCAGATATGGCTCGTAATCTTATCAGACTTTCCGGGTACGAACCCGACTACGACATCAGAATTGAGTACACAGGTTTAAGACCGGGCGAGAAATTATATGAAGAACTTTTAATGGATGAAGAAGGTCTTCAAGATACGGATAATAAACTCATTCACATCGGTAAACCTATCGAAATGGATGACGAAGAATTCAAACGTCAACTTGAACGTCTTGAAGAAGCTTACAAGGTTGAAGCAACAAATATGAAGGATATCGTTGCCGAAATAGTACCGACTTACAAGCGTAACAACAAATAATTCAAGTATTTAAGAAAGCGCCAACACACGGAATCTACTCCGCGTGTTGGCGCTTTCTTTTTGTTGTGTAAATTTTACGTCGTCTGCCCTCAAAGAATCAAGTCCCGTCATAAATAATCAAAAAAAATCCAAAACAGACAAGAGTCCGTTTTGGATTTTGGTGCGAGTGACGGGACGAATCTTTGCTTCGCAAATCTTCCCCGCTCGACGACCACTCCGCAATGCTCGTGGTGCCCGTCTTCGCGACAGCCGACTAAAAAACAGTCCACAGGACTGTTTTTCTTAACGTCGTCTGCCCTC
>JAGBXM010000057.1 GCA_017629275.1 Clostridia bacterium | reverse complement strand
CAGATTCGCACCATCGCAATGGACTTTTGGGCAAGTCTCGAACACGAATTAAGTTATAAAAAGGATATTGAATGGTCAAAGGAAATCAGTGAAGAACTGCGCGCATGTGCCGAAACCATTAACAAAACCGACCGCACAATGATGGGTATAAGAAACCACATCGACGAGCATAAAAACGATTGATTTTTGAATTTTTGGGAAATTATGTAGCATTTTTAATTTTGCTGTGTTATAATCTCTTTAAATCACAACTGCAATGCAGTATGGAGGTCTTAATATGATCAGAGTAACCATCTACAACGAATTTTATCACGAGCGAAACAACGAAAAGGTTAAGGCGGTTTATCCTAACGGTATACACAACGTCATTGCCGATTTTTTGAAGGCCGACGACATCACCGTCAAATGCTTTACCCTTGAGACCGTTGAAGAAATAACCGAAGAGGTTTTGAAGGAAACCGACGTTCTTATCTGGTGGGGTCATATGCGCCACGCTTTGGTTCCCGACGAGGTTGCCGTTCGCGTTCGCGATGCTGTTTTGACCGGTATGGGCTTTATTGGTCTGCATTCGGCTCACCATTCCAAGCCGTTCAAACTTCTTATGGGTACCTCCTGCCACCTTGGTTGGCGTGAGCACGGCGATATGGAGCGTATTTGGAATATCAACCCTGCCCACCCCATCACTCAGGGTATCGGACGTTATTTTGAACTTCCCCACGTTGAAACCTACGCCGAGCCTTTCGGCATACCCAACCCCGACGAGGTCATCTTAATGGGTTGGTATGAAGGCGGCGAGTTGTTCCGTTCGGGTTGCACCTTCCACCGCGAAAACGGACGTATTTTCTACTTCCAGCCCGGTCACGAGACCTACCCAATTTTCCACGACCCCAACGTTCAGACCATTATCAAGAACGCCGTTCGTTGGGCGGCGCCTGTTTACCGTTCTGAAGCACTTGTCTGCCCTAACATCAAGAAAATCGGTTCTGAAAACTAATCTATGCAGCCGTTCCGAGCTTATGCTTGGAACGGTTTTGTTTTATGCTACTGAAATATTACTGTTGATTTAACTTGCAGTTTGCGGTATAATATTTCAAACAAATCACCTTTGGGAGTTTTTTATGACGGTTTCTTTTTACACTTTGGGTTGCAAGGTTAATCAGTATGAATCTGAGGCTTTGGGCGAGATTTTTGAGTCGCTCGGGGTCTCGGTTGTGCCGATTTCACAATCAAGTGACATTATTGTTGTAAATTCCTGCACCGTCACGGCCGAAAGCAACCGTAAAACGAGACAGACCGTTCGAAAGCTCAAAAAGAAATCCCCCAATGCCTTTATCGTATTGACGGGTTGTATGGCGCAAGCCTTTCCTAAGGAATCAACCGAGATTTCAGAGGTAGACCTCATAATCGGCAACACCGATTACGATAAACTTCCCCAAGCCGTTCTCAATGCAATGAACGGTTGCGCTAGCCGTGTTCTTGTGTCAGAACACCACAAAACCTATACCGACATCGGCGTCACCAAAATGGACGAACACACCCGTGCATTTATAAAAATCGAGGATGGTTGTAACCGTTTTTGTTCTTATTGCATTATCCCCTATGCTCGCGGACGTGTGCGTTCGCGCTCACTTGAGTCAATAAAAAAAGAAGCCGAGGCTTTGGCCGAAAAAGGCTATAAAGAGATTGTTTTGGTAGGCATCAACCTTTCGGCATTCGGCTCAGACACAGGGCTTGAATTATGCGATGCCGTTGAGGCTGTTTCTTCGGTTGAAGGCATTATGCGTGTGCGCTTGGGCTCTTTGGAATGCGACCAAATAAGCGATAACGCGCTCGACCGCCTAAGCCATAACGAAAAATTCTGCCCGCAGTTCCATTTATCTCTCCAATCGGGCTGTGACAAGACCTTAAAGGAAATGAACCGCAAGTATGATACGGCGTTTTACCGTGATCTTGTG
>JAGBXM010000056.1 GCA_017629275.1 Clostridia bacterium | reverse complement strand
TGCTTAAAGGTTTTGTGTAAGGACTATGGTATTGACATTTGCGACGCTTCAAAAATGCTATCCCTCGCCCCCGCCAAGCTTCACAAAATTGATAAAGACTACGGCAGTATTGAGGTTGGCAAAATTGCCGACCTTGTAATTACCGACTGTAACTACACCGTAAAAAACGTTATTCTTAACGGTGTTATTCAAAAACTTTAAAGAGCATTCCCCAGCGGGGAAGGTGGCAGCCGAAGGCTGACGGATGAGGAGAACAGCAACCCACAAACCCCAAACGACACACAAAAATGTAAATCTCCCCTGTAGGGGCGCACCTGTGTGTGCGCCCGATAGCCTTCCTCAAAGAGCAAGGCGGCACCACTGCCGTTCTATAATTCTGTCGGCACCGCCGACACCTTATTTTGTGCGCAGCACAACCTCGTTAACGAAAAGTGTCACTCCGTTTGCCGCAAGGCAACATCGTTTTCGCCATTGCCGAAACATCGTTACACCCTCTCAAAATTTCCGATTTACAAACCGCTCCAAATACTGTATAATAATATAAAACCACAATCCAAAAGGAGTTTATTTATGGATTTTTTGAGCAATACCCCATCCGACGCTTTTTTGATGATAAAATCGGTCGACCGCAAGACCACTCAGAAAGGTCTGCCCTATCTTGATATGATGCTTTGCGACAAAACGGGTGAAATTTCCGCCAAATTCTGGGACTACCACGAAGAGGTCCACGGCGTTTTCGAAGCAGGAATGATAGTCAAGGTGCGCGGCACAGTCAGCCCTTATAACGGGGTCGACCAATTAAGAATAGAAAAACTCAGAAAGGCCATTCCGTCCGACGGAATTGACGCTTCCGATTTTGTTCCGAGTGCCGATTTGAGCGGTGAACAGCTGTATAACGAGCTTTACACCATCGCCGATAATTTTCAGAATGACGAACTTCGCAAGGTGGTTACCGCGATTTATTCCGACTACCGCGAAAAGTTGACCTATTGGCCTGCAGCCTTCCGTCTGCACCACGCAATACGCGGCGGTCTTTTGTACCACACTCTGTCCATCGTCCGTTTAGCACAAGGCGTTGCCAAGGTCTATCCGTCGGTCGACAGTGACCTTCTGATCGCAGGCGCAATGCTGCACGATATTGCCAAGACCGACGAATTCACCGTCAACGACGTCGGCACGGCAACGGGATATTCTCTTGAGGGCAACCTCATCGGCCATCTCGCCAAGGGCGCTATGATAATCGGCAACACCTGTGAAAAATTAGGTGTGTCGGAGGAAACCAAGCTTTTGTTGCAACATATGGTACTGTCTCACCACGGCGAACCCGAGTTCGGTGCCGCCGTAAGACCGATGTTCTTGGAAGCCGAATTACTCAGCGAACTCGACTTGATGGATGCCCGTGTTTACGAGTTGACCGAGGCCATCGGCAACGTAAAAAGCGGCGAATACACCAACAAAATGTGGGCGCTTGACAACCACAAGTTCTATAACCACGGCAGAACACAGATCGACACCAAAGCAAAGCTTATATAAACATAAAAGCTATAGGGACATGCTGTCCCTATAGCTTTTTTAATCAATTCGAATTCTAAAGATCCTTCACTTCGTTCAGGATGACAGGTATCAGGCTTATTTTGTCATTCTGAGGCAAAGCCGAAGAATCTTAAAAAATCACCTCAATGAATCACCGCACCGTTATCAACAAGTATCTTCTGCAGTTTTTCGATACTGATTTCTTTAACACCGCAGTTCTGCTGCTTGGCAACGGCAATGGCCGAGCCTGCCGCCTGACCTAATGTGCAAACGATGGGCATTATGCGTATGGAGGCTTGAGCCTCGTGGTCGCACGATACACAGCGGCCCGCAACAAGAAGATTTTCGGAATCTTTAGGAATAAGTGAACGGTAAGGAATCTCATAAAATTCGCCTTGTCCGAAGTAATGATGGCTTGTGCCGGAGCCCTCGGGGTTGTGGATGTCGATATCGTAGTTACCACAAGCGATAGAATCGTGGAATCGGCAAAGGCTCAAAAGGTCCTGACCCGTCAAAACATACTCACCGTCGATCATACGGCTCTCTCTTGTTCCGATCTCACAAGCCGACGACACGACCTGAGCATTTTTACAGCAGTCAAAGGTCTTAAAAAACTCGAGCATTTCAAAAACCTGCTCTCTGGCCTCAATTTCGGCCTTGGTAACCGAGAACATATCGGTAGGGTCGAGTTTTACGACGCGTGTGGTGTTAAGGTGAAGTACTCCGTCAATAAGGGTGTGGAACGGCAAAATATTCTCTCGGGGGTTTCTGAGCTTACCTGCCTTTTGCCACTCCAGATAGCGTTCCTGCATTTCTTTACGGTAAATCTTAAAAAATTCTTCAACATCAACACCTGCAAGTCTGAAGCATAAAGTCATAGGCTGGCAAAGGTTATCACCTTCACGGCCGACTCTGAACGGAAATCCCGTCATTGAAATAAGGTTGGCGTCTCCCGTGGCATCGATAAAATAATCGGCCTCAAACTCTAAGGTCTGACCGCGACCGACCACCGTAACACTCTTTATACGGTTGCCCTCTCGGACGGCAGATGCAACGGTAGCATTGAAAAGCAGTTCAACACCCGCCTCATCAGCCATACGGTTCATCAAAAGCTTTAAATACTCATTATCAAAACGTGTACCCTTTTCATCGGTTCGACCTGCCTCACGAAGCTTGTCGACTATCTCCTTAAAAACACCTTCACTTAAATCTTTATATATAGGTTTGCCCTCGTCATCGTGACCAATAGTGGAACGGTACGGCATAAACGGCATAACAAGCCCCGTGTTGGCGGCACCCGACAAAGCGTTGGTGCGTTCAATAAGCAAAGTTTTTACACCCTCACGTGCGGCACTGACTGCGGCACCGAAGCCTGCAAAGCCTCCGCCCACAACAATAAGATCATACTTTTTCATAAAAACACCCCTCAAACGTTTTCTCTATTATAACACGCATCCCTTTGAATTTCTACATCTAAAGACAGTAAAACCTTGAACAAAAGATACTTTTATGCTATAATTTCAACTAATGAGGTGAATTTTATGCAAGATACAATTCATTTATCACAGTTGCTTAATTCCTATAACAACTTAAACAAATTCTACGTCAGCGTGGCCGACCTTTCAGGTATACTCTCCCATCCGTTATTAAACATCCCCATAAGTGAGCGAATCCACGCCAAAAAATTCTGCGACGTTGCCAAAAGCACCGCCAACGGCTACCGAAGTTGTCGAAGATGCCGCCGTCAAGCCGACCTCAAAGCAACGGCAACAGGCACACTTTTTCACGGGCATTGTATTTACGGTCTATACGAAATCGGTCTGCCCGTTGTAATCGACGGTAAAACAATGGCGGTAGTATATGTCGGCAATCTGTTACCCGACCCCGAAGCCGCTTTCAACCGTGCTCAAAAAACCTGCCGAAAAACAGGCGTTAAATTCCAAAAATTAAAACAGGAATTTGAAAACGCACAACCCGTAACCGACCTCAATACATATATTGACATCGCCAAAGCGGTCGCGAGTTTTATCAAGCTCGTCATAAAGACCTTTCCGTACGAATTAAGCTCTAACGCCCATTGGGTCATACGCGAGATAAAGTTATACGCAAGGGAAAATTTCCGAAACGACATAAAGCTATCCGACCTTGCCGCCAAATACGGCTTTAATGAAAAATACATCGGCAGGCTTTTCAAAAGTACTGCCGATGTATCGTTTACTCAATACGTAATCCGTCTTAGACTGAATCACTCCAAAGAAATGTTGTTGCGTTCCGACAAAAGCGTTATTGAAATAGCAATGTTCTCAGGGTTTGAGAACGTAACCTATTTCAACCGATGCTTCAAGCGCGAATTTGGGCTTACTCCAACCGAATTTCGCCGTCAGAGACCCAAGCACTCATAAGCAATGTTACGCATAGCTCTGTGATGCACCTCATAAAGATCGCCGTGGTTTATAATATGCTCGACATATACTATGGTCACGCGGTTTTCAGGGTCGATCAAAACATACGCCCCTGCCGCGCCGTCCCAACCGAACTCACCGACCGCCGAGTGTGACTCGGCTGCTTTCGGGTCAAGCAAGGTTCTCACACCAAGCCCGTAGCCGTAGCCCTTTCGGGTGTTGTACGATTGACTCTGGAACTCTTTGGTGACCTCTTCGGTCAATTGATTGGTCGAAATCATTTCAATACTTTCCTCAGACAATACACGGTAGCCGTTATCACTCACACCGCCGTTAGCCAGGGCATCGACCATTTTAATATACTGCTCGGCATTGCCGAAAAGTCCCGCGCCGCCCGAATCGTAATTATCGGTCAGTCTCAACCAATTTATTTTGGGTCCTAAAGTGATAGGCTTTGTGCCGTCCTCACGGTACTCGACCCTCCATTTGTCTGCAATTCTTGATAGTTGCTCAGCGGTAGGATGAAATCCCATATCGGTGATACCAACAGGGTCGAGCAACTCATCCTTTATAAAATCACGGAACTTTTTGTTTGATACCACCTCAACCACGGCGGCCACAATGTCGTGACCGAAGCCGTAACAAAAATGGGTGCCCGGTTCAAAAAGCAACGGAACCTTACCAAACGCATTGACTAAATCTTTAGTCGATGCGTTTTTGTTTTCCTTCAATTTTATCATTTCGGGATAACGGTTAAAATCATAACTGAAGCCGCCCGTCATGGTCATCAAATGACGCAGGGTCAGAGGGTTTTCAAGCTCTGTCACACCCGACTCGCCTTGAACCTTTAAGCCTTTAAATTCGGGCAAATAGGTCGAAATCGGCTCATCCAAATCCAAAAGGCCGCGTTCTACAAGTCGCATGGCCGCCACCATTGTATAGACCTTCGACATTGAAAACAACCAAAACAAATCGTCGTGCCTTGCGATTTTGGTTTTAGCCTCATTTGAGTATCCTGCAACGTGACGGAACACTTCACGTCCGTTTTGTCTGACGATTATCTGTGCCTCGGGTACCCCTTCGGCAACAAGACGGTCAATATACGTTTTTAACCTATCAAAATTCATAACGCTATATGCCCTTCTTCCAACATCTTTTGTGCGGCCAACATTATGCCGACCTTGGCAGAATGGAAGTTAAGTCCACCCTGCATCCATACGGCAAAAGGCTCACGTAACGGAGCATCAGCCGAAAGCTCAATGGAAGCGCCCAATGTAAACGCTCCTGCCGCCATTATGACCTGACTGTCATAACCCGGCATATCCGAAGGCTCGGGCGCCGCAAACGAGTCAACGGGCGAACCGCTCTGCAAACCGCGACAGAATGCAATCAAAGCATTGGGATTGCCGCATTTTACCGTCTGAATAATATCGGCTCGAGGTTCTTCGGATGAGGGTGTGACCGGGAATCCGAGCGTTTCAAACAAAGCCGCAGTAAACACGGCGGTCTTGACCGCCTCACCTACAACGTGAGGTGCGTTGAAAAGACCCATAAACAGTTCTCTTGTATGACCGAGACTTGCTCCGACCTCAAGACCGACACCGGGTGCCGTCAATCGGTAACCGCACTTTTCAACAAGGTCGGCTCTTCCTGCGATATATCCGCCCGTCGGTGCAATACCGCCGCCGGGATTTTTGATCAATGAGCCTGCGATAAGGTCGGCTCCGACCTCCAACGGTTCGCGACGTTCAACAAACTCACCGTAGCAGTTGTCGACCAAAACAAGCGTTTCGGGGGACAGTTTTTTAACGAGCCTTGCCATCTCACCGATCTTATCAACCGATAAACTCGGTCTGAGACTGTAACCGCGCGAACGCTGTATGTAAGCAACGGCATACTTTTTGGACTTTATTTTCTGCTCAATTTTGTCCATATCGGGTGTGCCGTCGGACCTTAAATCAACCTGCTCGTAATTGATGCCGAAATCCTTTAACGAGCCGTCGACGTGCTGGTCGATTCCCAACACACCGATCAAGGTATCATAAGGGCGGCCTGTCAGACAAAGCATTGTGTCACCCGGGCGCAAAACACCGAACAACATAACGTTCAGAGTATGCGTTCCCGAAGCGAAGCTGTGACGGAAGATCGAACTTTCAGCACCCATACAGTCGGCAAAAACCTGCTCTAACGTATCCCTTCCGCGGTCGTTATATCCGTAGCCCGTAGAGGCCGCGAAATGCGACTCGGCAACACCGTTTTTAACAAACGCCGCCAAGACCTTTTGCTGATTATATTCGGTAATCGAATCAATTCTTGCAAAATCTTCCGTTATCTTTGAAAGTGCCTTTTTTGAGGCCGTTTCGAGCCTTTCGTCAATCTTAAAAAATCCCATTTAAACCTTCTCCCAATATTCACAAACGGCAACCGCGCCGTCATATTTAAAACCGTTTTTAATATAAAAGTCTGCCGCGTTTCGGGTTGCGGCAAATACTAAACTTTTTGGATGCTTTTGGCGTATTTTATAAATCAAACCGTTCAAGACCTCACTGCCGAGTCCCTTGTTTCTAAAGGCTTTATCCACCGCAACACCCGTAATAAGTGTGGCATCGTCGGTAACAAACCCTGCCACGGCGACCGACCCGTTTTTTATAAAATACTCGGCCGAATTATGGTTAAACCTCAAGCAAAAATCGGTGTACCAAAGATCAAAGGAAGGCAACGAAATATCCCCGTCCTCACCGCTTTTCAAGGCATCGTAAATTTTTGAAATGCCGCCGTGCCCATCGGTGTCAAAGACCTCCCGAGCATCGCCTTCAAACACGTAAAGCTCCGACTTTAAAACCCTTTTCGGCTTTAAAAATCCAACCGTCTCACCAAAACAGAAAACGGTGGCGCCGAGAAATCCAAAATACGAATCCAACTCGTCGAAATCTGCATTTTCAAAGCATACCAACGAAAACGAACCGTCCATACCGCCGAAAACCGCCGTGACCTCTGCTTCGACCTTCTGTATAAAAAGGTCAACACCCACCGACTCGCAGTAAGTGTTATAAAGTGCCTTTATTCTCAATGTCACGGCATTTATTTCTAACCCTTCGGGCAAAGAATTTACCCTTTCGATCACTTCAGTTCACCCGAAGCAAACTTCTCGATCATAGCCGAGGACAGGTCGCGCACCGCCTTAACGTCACTGATTGCGGCAACGGAGGAAGCCGAGTGAATATATCGGCACGGCACCGAAATAGCAACCGTTCTGACACCGTCACCCGTCTGATGAATACCTGCGGCATTGTTACCGCCCGAAACAAAGGTCTTTATCTGATGACTGATATTCTTTTTTTGGGCGGTCGAAAGTGTCAACTCGAACAGATCCTTATCATAAAGTGTGCCTCGATCCATAAACAAAACGGCGGCACCCTTACCCACAGCACAAACCTTTTTATCGTCGGGAACCCCCGCAATATCGGCGGCGGTGGTCGATTCAATAACTACCGCATAGTCGGGATCGACCGCAAAGGTCGAGGTCCTCGCCCCTGCACCGATCTCCTCACGCGCCGTAAAGGTGGCATAAAAATCGTATTCGGGACCGCTTTTAATAATATCGATAAGCGCCCAACAACCGACACGGTCGTCCAAAGCCTTGGACACGACAAGTTCACCCAAAGCCTCATACGGCTCGTCAAAAACGGCACAGTCACCGATGGCCACGGCCATTTTTGCTTCATCCGACGATGAAGCACCGATGTCAATATAAAGCGAATCCTCGCTCGGCATTTTGTCCTTTTCACCGTCGCCCAACAGATGAACGGGCTTCATACTGATAACGCCCACAGTACCGTTGTCAAACCTTACGCGACGGGCAAGTAACACACCGACGTTGATACCGCCGACGGTAGCAAATTTCAGCATACCGTCATCGGTAATATAGGTCACAATGAAGCCGACCTCGTCCATGTGAGCATCAGCCATAACCCTTTTAACCGCCCTTTTCTTACCGCGGACAAAGGCAATTACGTTGCCGAGCGCATCAACCTTTACATCGGCATAATCTTTAATCTCGTTTATAATATAGTCCCTGACGGCATTTTCGCGACCCGAAACACCGCTCAGTTCACACAAAACCTTAAGTTCCTGCATAATCTTCTCCGTTATTTTGGAATTAGCCTTCTCCAGCGGAGAAGGGGGACCACCGAAGGTGGTGGATGAGGAGAACACATCCACAAAATTGTGGGTTATTCTCCGTTATTTTGAAAGTACGTACTCTGCCAAAATACTTGCAACCGACTCAATATCCTTTAAGTCGACCACCTCAACGGGTGTGTGCATATTGCGAAGCGGAATCGACAAAAGACCCGTCGGCACACCCGATTTTGTAAGCGTGATCGAGTCGGCATTGGTGGCCGTTCTGCCGCCCATAACCTCGAATTGAAGCTTGGCACCGCATTGAATCGCGGCATTTTTGAGTCCGTCGGTTACGGTTCTGTCAAGCAACGGTGAAACGCCAAGCATAGCGCCGCCGCCTAAAGTCCCCGTCTTTTCACGCGAAACGTCGGGAGTATCGCCGAAGCTGACGTCGACCGCCACCGCCTCGTCGGGAAATACCGAGAAGGTGTTGGTTTTGGCGCCCATTCCGCCAATCTCCTCCATATCGCTCAAAAGGAAAATAACGTTGCAGTTTAAAGCTTCAACAGATAATTTCTGAGCGCAAGAGATCAACGCGGCACAGCCCGCCCTGTTATCAAGCGACTTGGCAGTCACACGGTCACCCGCAAGTTCTTTAAAGCTTTGCTCAAAGGTTATGCGGTCACCGACCGAAATGATTTTCTCGGCTTTGTCGCCAAGACCTGTGTCGATATACATATCGGTAATTTTAGACACCTTATCCTCTTTATCGAGGTGCGGAGGAGCACTGCAAAATACACCTCTCACGTCCTCTTTACCGTGAACGGTAACCTTCATCGCGGCCAACATACGGCTGTCGATTCCGCCGACGTTGGCAACCTTCAGAAAGCCGTTTTTGACCGAGGTCACGACCATACCGATCTCGTCGATGTGAGCGTCCAACATAACGGTGTGAGAGCCTTTACCCTTGATCTCTCCGATAAGGTTGTTGCCAACGCGACGTACCGAAGCGTATTTCGAAAGGTAACTTTCGGCAACGTCCAATGCGCCCGAAAGACCGCCGAAGCCGTCGGCCTCACATAAGTTTTTTAAAATTTCTTTTAAATCAGACATTTCTTTTTCCTTTTACAGTTCGTTTACCAGCTCTTTGAAATGACGGCCGCGAGCCACAAAATTAGGGTACGCATCAAAACTTGCACAGGCAGGACTCAAGGCCACAATGTCGCCTGCCTCACCCAACTCGTGAGCCACCATAACGGCCTCTTTAAAGTTGTTTACACGTATGATCTGCGGCGCCCCGTCTTTATAACCGGGATCGGCCTTGACCGCCGCCTCTATCTTGTCGGCAGTCGGTCCGTTGAGTATCAGAGTCTTGACCTTATCAATAACGTAAGGCACCATCGGTTCAAACGGAATGTGCTTATCATAACCGCCTGCAAGCAGAATAATTTTTTGTTTAAACACCTTCAGACAGGCAATGGTTCTTGTCGGACTCGAAGCGATGGAATCGTTGTAATATTTAACGCCTTCGACCTCGCGAACGAACTCAATTCGGTGCTCAACACCCTTGAATTCATTGGCTACTCTGACGATACTGTCGGCACCGACATAACCCCATACAGCCGAAATTGCGGCAAGATAATTCTCAACGTTATGGTCTCCCAAAATAGCAATATCGTCCCTATGAAGCAACGGCACCGAAATACCGCGGTAAGACAGATTAAGATACCCATCCTCGCCAAGCCAAGCGCCGTTTTTGACAGGTGATTTCATTGAAAAATACATCTTTTGGCCTCTTACATCGTCCGAAAAACCTTTGGTTATTTCGTTGTCACGATTCAAAACCGAACGTGAAAAAGCGTTCTGATGCAAGAGGATATTTTTCTTTGCTCCGACATATTCGTCCATATCCTTATGAACGTCAAGATGGTTGGGTGCGACGTTGGTTACAACGGCGACGTCGGGGCCTTTTCGCATCGAGATCAACTGGAATGACGACAGCTCGACAACCACAAAATCGTCCTTGGTAATGTTCTCGATTTCGGGTAACAAGGGAGTGCCGATGTTACCGCCGATAAATACGTTTTTGCCCTCGGCTTTCAGCATTTCGGCAATTAAAGTCGTGGTGGTGGTCTTGCCGTCCGAACCGGTTACCGCAAAAATGGTGGCGGGACAAAGGTCGAAGAAAACCTCCATCTCGCTGGTCACGGCAATGCCGTTGGCCCTTGCCTTTTTAAGTTCGGGAAGATCAAACTGCATACCGGGAGTGCGGAAGATCATATCGACCTCAAGGTTGTCGAGATAACCCGGACCCAAACGAAGCTCGGCACCCTGTTGCTCGAGTGAATCAGCCAAAGCACCGATCTGCTCACGGGTACGGCGGTCACACGCGACCACACGCGCACCCATTTCCAAAAATTTTTCGATAAGCGGTGTGTTGCTGACACCGATACCGCACATTGCAATCTTCTTTTTACCGATCTGTTCAAAAAACTGTTTACAGTCCATATCTCACGACTCCTCTATGTAGATAGGTATTATTGTTTTTATTATACTTTTTATCTCACAAAATATCAATACATACCGCGCAAAAAATTATGTTTTGCATTAGAAAAATCAGGTTTCCGCTTTTTTAAGATTCTTCGTCGTTGCACTCCTCAGAATGACAAACAATAGATTTTTCTGTCATTCTGAGCCGACACCGCAGTGTCGCCCTGAGGCGTACCCCGCCGAAGGGTCTTAGCGAAGATTCTTAAAACCAGCTCCCCCTCCCTTGTCATTCCGAACGAACGAGAGGAATCTTTCCCTCCCGATCTGCCTCCCGATCTGCCTCCCGATTTGCCTCCCTTGTTAAAGGGAGGGGGACCGCCGAATGGCGGTGGAGGGATTCCAAGAAAGGTGGCACGGCGCAGCCGTGACGGATGAGCAGAACACTTAAATATTAAACCAAAATTGACCTGCAGTTGCCGTGTCACTTGATAGAACACTAAAAAATATTTAACGAAATCGAAATTATTTGTCCAAAAAGACTTGATTATTTTTTTGATTTGTATTAAGATGTTGTATGTAATAATATATATTAATATACATTGGACTTTTTACGTTAAAAAGGAGAAAATCAAAATGAAACAAATTTTGAGAAAATCGGTCAGCTTGCTTCTTTCGATTTTGATGATTATCACCGTTTGCTCGGTTGGTATCATCAGCATCGTCAACGCTGAAGAAACTGTGACCCATTATGACCTCGGCGTCACAGCAGGTGACAACATTGCCCTTTACGACGACCCCGTTGTCGCAGGTGGAAAAGTTTTTAAACTTAACACCACAACGAGTCGTCCCAACTTCGAGTTGGCCGACCCTGTTGACCACACCAAACCCT
>JAGBXM010000055.1 GCA_017629275.1 Clostridia bacterium | reverse complement strand
CGGCGCCTCGACGTCCCGAAAACGGGCTTCTTCAAAACCTGCGTTTTGCCACCTACTTCTGAATCCCTCCGGCATTTTCTTGTGAAAATGCCACCTCCCTTTAGACAAGGGAGGCTAAGATTCTTCGCTAAGACCCTTCGGCGGGGTACGCCTCAGGGCGACACTGCGGTGTCGGCTCAGAATGACAGAAAATATAATTTATTGGTTTTACGGTGGAGATTGTATTTTGACATAAAATAAGAAACTCGCTTACCTAACGGGTGTGCGCCTTAATGAGAAATTGCCCGAAAAAGGCGCGCGCCCGAATAGTCCGCATCATTTGTTGGACTTTTAAGTAAGCGAGTGTTTTTAATATTTAATTTCGGGGAAGAGTTGGTCGGCAAACCACACCTTGGGAACGGTGAAGGTTTTGCCGTTCAAATATTCCAGAATACCGCCGTCGGTGGTGAAGTTGAATTTGAGTTTGTAAGAATAAAGTGCCTGGTGTTTAAAGCCCATGGCTTTATCCTTTTGATTGACACCGTATTTGCCGTCGCCGAGCAGCGGGTGGCCGATAGAGGCCAGATGCGCTCTTATCTGATGTGTGCGACCCGTGAGCAGTTCGACCTTCAAAAGCGACAGTCCGTTTTTAGAGGCCATTACGGAATACTTTGTGCGGACGGTTTTTGTATCGTCGGTCTGTTTATTTTTTATATAGACCTGCTTTTTGTTTTCGTTCTTTTCAAGGTAGCCTTCCAAAACGTCTTCTCTGTTTTTGGGTGTACCGTGAACAACGCATAGGTAGAGTTTATCAAGCTCACGTGTTTTGATCTTTTCGCACAGAATACGCAAAGCCTCGGCATTTTTTGCGGCTATGACTATACCGCCCGTGTTACGGTCGATACGGTTGGCCAAAGAGGGTTTAAAGCTGTTTTCGGCCTCGGGGTCATATTCACCCTTCTCGAACAGATAACGCTGTATACGGGCAATAAGCGTGTCGTTATACTCGTTTTCGTCGGGATGGACCAAGAGTCCTTGCTTTTTATCGGCGAGCAGGATGTTTTCGTCCTCGTATACGATATCAAGGCTTTTTGATGCCGACATAAAGTCGTACTTGGGGCTTTTAGGCTCGAAAAATTCGTCGTTGATATACATTTCAACGGTCGAACCCAACTGCAGACGCGTATTGATTTCAGCACGTTTGCCGTCGACTTTAATGCGTTTGAGACGTATGTATTTATACAGCAGAGTTGTCGGGAGCAGGGGAGCCGCTTTGGTGACAAATTTGTCAAGGCGCTGCCCTGCGTCGTTTTTTCCAATTACAAATGATTTCATAACCTTAATTGAGCCACCAGAGATTAAGGTCGGAGAGGTCGACGTCGTGGGCGAAAATAGTTTCTTTTTCTTTCAGACGTTGACGGATTATTTTGGCGTTTTCGGTCTGGTCTACCGTTTTAACAAGTTGTCCCTTTTCGAAAACAAGTTCGGTTAAGGTTTCGTAACCCCACGGGTTCTGATAACCCATGTGAATATAGTATTCATACATAAAATCTTTACCGAGCAATATTCTGCCGCTGTATCTTATCATGTGGTTTAGCCCCTTATAAACGTGGTGACCCATACAAGAAACGGGCTCACCTGTTTTGGGGTCTTTTTCGACGCTGACACCGTTTATGTCGGGGTATTCACGGTCAAACGTGTTGATGAACAGTTGGTCTAAGTAGATGCCGATACTATCGACTACGTAGCCGCACCAAAAACCTTTCCAACAAGCGGTGCATCCCATTGTGGGTTTTAAACCGAATTCTGTTACGGGAGAAAAGTCAAACGGCTTACTTATTGCGATTATAGAAAAATTCTCGTCGTTATAACGGAAGCTGTCATTTATCTGTGCAGTCATACAGTTTTCCTTTCCTTGATTTATGTTTTCTTTATTATACATTAAATATTTATATATAGCAAGAAAAAACCACCAAACTTTTGTTTGGTGGTTTTTGAAGTGTTTTGTGATTATTTTACGGGCATATTGATAACTATTCTGAAGGAGTCGGCACCGTCAACTGCGGTGATAATGCCGTAGTCATCTACAAAGTCGGTAGCGGTACCTGCCGAGCTGTAGTTAACGGTATACATCGAGCCTGTGGGGTTGACGCGGATGTAAAGCTTGGAGTTATCGTCCGAGAAGGTGATAACGTCACTACCCGAAACAAGGTTGCCGTTTGCGTCGAATGCGCAAAGCTCAATACCCTTCTTGTTGAATACGGTTATTCCCGTAAACTCGGAAGCGTCCATAAAGCCGAAGTATTTTGCAAGGCTATTGGCATTCTGCGTACCAATAGCATTATAAGCGGCTTGACCGTAGTGGATGGTGTTGGAGGGGTCGGGCTTTAAGGGACCTGCCTTGCAGATCTCTTCGGCAACGTTAGAGAATATGAAGAAACGGTCAAGCTTCTGTGCAGCTGCATACTGTGCGGCGCGTGCGATGGACGGACGGCGACTGTTCTGAGGAATGTCGTCGCTTGAGCTTAAGCCGTAGCGGTTCCACCAGGAACGCGGCATAAATACACCGCCGCAGTCGATTTCGCACTCATTAAGGAAGCCTTCGTGCATTTCGACCAAAGCATCATAATAACCTTGATCGTCGTGTACCGTTGCGGCTTCGGTGGCGTAAGACTTGTATTCTTCGTGTTCACCTTGGTTGTAAACGTAAGCGGTTGCAATGATGTTGTAATCATCTTCCAAAGCCTGATAAGACTTGGTGAAGTTGGCGATTGCCTGACTGTAAAGCACACCGCCGCCGTTTTCACCGCAAGGACACTCATATTTTTCGGGTTCGGGAGTCCATTCGTGCATACCGACGGCACCTTTGGAGGCCTGAACAAATACGATCTTGGCACCGGTTGCGTCGTGCAGAGCCTTACCCATAGCAGGTGAATAACCACCCATTGTGGATGCGCCCTTTGCTATATCGGTCTTAAAGTAAACGTCGTTCTTTTCATTGAGCGCGGTTACGGTAGCGCCGAAGAATACAGTACCTTCATCGGGTCTTACAGGTTCTGCAGTGATTTCCCAATCGGGGTGGGCTGTGTTGTTGTAGTTGGTGGTGTATTTCCACTGATATTCATTGGTATAACCACCTGTACCTGAGTTCGACTGACCGGTAATGAGGATTATAATGATATTTTCCTTATTGGGGTCGTAATCAATATCACGTTTGGTGGTAACCTTACGCGAGTTCTTTTCAGAAACATTGACAATAAGCTCGGGAGTAGTGCTGTCGGTGGTATATTCGGCGCTTTCATAGTCACAACCGATGAAGGGAAGTGCTTCGTAGCCGTTCCACTCGGCAAGATGACGCTTGAACAAAACCGCGTCGAGCATATCAACCTTACCGTCAGCGTTGATGTCGGCGGCAAGAGCAGAGATAAGGTTTAATTTGTTGTCTTCCCAACCTGCAAGGTGACGTGCGAGGTAGGTGGCATCCTTGAGGTCGATACCGTCATTACCTTCGATATCACCGGCCTTGAAAATGCCGCTGTCGGCAAATACGTTTTCACCAAAATCTACCGATTCATTAACGGTGAATACGTTCTGAATAAGTGCTCCACAGTTTCTGAAGGCTGAGGAGCCAACCGAAGTGACCGTTGTGGGGAAGTTAACGGTTGTGAGTGCGGCGCAGTTCATAAATGCACGACGCTCAATGGTGGTGAGTCCCTCGGGGAGAGTAACGGTCTGAAGGTTTACTGCATTGAGGAATGCACCCTCAGCGATGGTGGTGACGGTATCGGGTACCGTAAAGGAGGTTCCTTCCTTGGCGGCAGGATAGTAAAGAAGTGTCTTCATATCCTTGGTGTAAAGTACACCGTCAACCGAAGCATAGTTCGGGTTATTGGCAGCAACGGTAAAGGATTTCATGGTCTTGATACCATAGAATGCACCGTCACCGATGGTGGTGATTGACATAGGAATAGAAATGGTTTCCAAAACCTTGGAATACTCAAAAGCATATTTTCCAATGGTTGTGGGGCCGTTTTCGATGGTGATATTCTTGGTGTAACGGTTGTAAAGGAAAGCATATTCACCAATCTCAATCAACTGACGGCGACCGATCTGAGAAGTGATGGTGAGGTCAACCGCTTTGGCTTTGTAGGAGGTGATTGTTGAGGTATTGCCGTTCACATTGTAAAGGTAATTGGCAGAATCGTTGTTGGGAGGAGTAACCTCGGATGCGTCGATCTCTTCTACAACGATGGCATCGATAAGTGCTTCACCGTATCCCATTCCGCCGATCTGTAATTTATCAAAATCGGTTTCGGTTGAGTAGTTTGCGGTGAAGGTATAAGAGGCTTCTACCCAATCCTCATTAGGACCGTATTCAACTACCATAATATAACGGTCGGAGTTGTTTGAACCCGAATCACCAACAGCTTTGGAGGCCGTCCAACCGTTACTGTATTTGCCTCTCATAACATTGAACTGAACGTAAGAGTTGGGTTCAATGTCCAAAACTTTATATTTAAAGGAAATTTTGTAAGATTTACCCATCTCAATGGCGATGGGAGTGTTGGGTGTTGCAACGGGGACAAGACACATCGCGGCAGGAGTACTGCCGTTTGTACCTTTCGCGGTAGTACCGCGAACACCTGAGGTGGAAGGCGCATTTTCCGAAATATCGTAAGCGTACTTATAACGGATGACAGAATTGCTGTTATCGGTTGCGGTTGACCAACGGAGTGAGCAGTACCAGGTGCTGGAATATTTGCCGGGTTCTGCATAGGTCTTATAAGGTTCGTGAGTGAAATCGGG
>JAGBXM010000054.1 GCA_017629275.1 Clostridia bacterium | reverse complement strand
TATCAAGGATGTCCGCGACGTTATCGAGATAACCCCCAAGCAGGAAACTGATAAGAATATCAGACAGATGTCACGTGAGCAAAAAGAGGCTCTGATAAAGCGTTTGACGGTCGAAATGAAACAGGCGGCCAAGTTATTAGAATTTGAACACGCCGCCGAAATACGCGACCGAATCGAAAAATTAAGAAAAGGTAAATAAATGGAAGTAATAGATATAACCGAGTTTTCGGCACCTGAGCTTGACGTATATGCACGGCTGACCGAGGCTCAACTTATGAACCATCATCTTATAAAAGATGGCTTGTTTATAGCCGAAAGTCCCAAGGTCATAAACCGCGCGTTGGACGGCGGCTATGAACCTGTATCGTTTTTGGCCGAGCGCGGCAACCTTTCGGGTGAAAGCTCACAGGTCATTGAACGTTGCGGAAATATTCCCGTCTACACCGCCGACTTCGACGTGTTAACCAACCTCACGGGTTATATGCTGACCCGTGGAATGCTGTGCGCGATGAAGCGCCGTCCCTTGCCCGACCCGAAAGAACTTTTGTCAAAATTTAACCGCGTAGTAGTGCTTGAGGACGTTATGAACCCCACAAATTTAGGCGCTATTTTCCGTTCGGCGGCCGCGTTGGGGATGGATGCGGTGCTATTGACACCCGGTTGCAGTAATCCGCTTTACCGCCGAAGCGCCCGAGTCAGTATGGGCACGGTATTTCAGGTGCCGTGGACCTATCTTAGCGATAATTGGGTCGAGGATTTGAAAGCATCGGGCTTCAAAACCTGCGCGATGGCTTTAACCGACGATTCAATTTCCATTGACGACCCTTGCCTTGAAACGGTTGAACGTCTCGCAATTGTGCTCGGCACCGAGGGTGACGGACTCAAAGAAACGACGGTCACCAACTGCGACTATACCGTAAAAATTCCTATGGCACACGGGGTCGATTCATTAAACGTTGCCGCCGCAGGTGCCGTCGCCTTCTGGCAGTTAAGAAAAAAATAATACATACCAAATACCCAAAACAATTGCAAAAGGGCGAACGCAGAAAACTGCGTTCGCCACTTTTGTCATTATGAGCGTAGCGAAGAATCCTTGCCTTCCCCAGCGGGGAAGGTGGCGGCCGTAGGCCGACGGATGAGGAGAAAGGCAACCAATCAACCTCAAACGTCCCAAATTTCAAGACGTCGAACTCCCTCAGTTTCACTAACGCTCAACAGTTCCCTCATTAGGGGACCTATGCCGTCCCCTACAATTTGCCTGCCACCATATATAAAACACCCTCTGTCTCCCGCTTTGGGAGACAGAGGATGTTTTTTGTTTTAGTTTAATTAACCGATAAACTTGTCGTGGACTGCCTGCATACCCTTCTGGCAATCGTCAACGTCGATAATGACCGAAATTTTGATCTCGCTGGTAGCGATCATATGAATGTTGATACCAACGTCGGCCAAAGCCTCAAACATCTTGGAAGCAACACCGGGATGAGTCTCCATACCTGCACCGACGATGGACAGCTTACCTGTCTTATCGTTGATAACGATATTCTCATAGTCGACCTTTTCTTTGATAATGCCGAGAGCCTCTTCAACGTCGGCCTGCTGTGTCTTGGGAACGGTAAAGGTGATGTCCTTGGTACCGTCGCGGCCAACCGACTGCAGAATAATGTCAACATTGACGTTCTTGCGGCTAAGCTGATTGAACACCTTGAAAGCGATACCGGGGGTGTCCTTAAGACCGATTATTGATACGAGCAGAATGTCCTTATCACAAGCTACTCCTTTAACAAGCATTTTTTCCATATTAACTGCCTCCTTAACGATTGTGCCGGGTTTGTTTTCGAGACTTGAAAGCACCTCAAGCTCGACTGCATATTTTTTAGCCATTTCGACCGAACGGTTGTTGAGTACCTGTGCGCCCAGAGTTGCCAATTCAAGCATCTCGTCGTAGGTGATCTCGTTCATCTTCTTAGCGCCGACGACCTTTCTCGGGTCGGCGGTGTAAACGCCGTCAACGTCAGTATAGATCTGGCAAAGATCGGCGTGCATCGACGAAGCGATGGCAACGGCACTTGTATCAGAGCCGCCGCGTCCCAAAGTGGTAATATCGTCATACTTATTTAACCCCTGGAAACCTGCAACAACAACTATGTTACGCTTATCAAGTTCGGCACGGATACGCTCGGAATTGACATTCTTGATACGTGCAAGCGAATGCTTCGAATCGGTACTGAAGCCTGCCTGCCAGCCAAGTAACGAAATAGCGGGACAGCCGAGTTTTTCAATAGCCATTGCAAGTAACGCAATAGATATCTGTTCACCCGAAGCCAACAGCATATCCATTTCACGCTTGGAAGGATTATCGGGATTGATCTCCTTTGCCTTGGCGATGAGATCGTCGGTCGTATCGCCCTGTGCCGATACAACAACGACAACGTCGTTACCTTTCTTATAATCCTCGGTGACGATTCGTGCGACGTTAAACACTTTCTGTGCGTCGGCAACCGAAGAGCCTCCGAATTTCTTTACTATCAGAGCCATAAAATCATTTCCTTTCCATCTGATAATATTAAAATCAAAATAATAAACTTAATCCAACAAACGGACGGCACCCAACACCGTACCGTTCAATTTTTCCAACTGTGAGAACAGCGTCTTTTCCGATGCAAACGGTGTAATAAACGCCAACTCATCGTCGGGTTCACCGTTACGTCCGAGATACTGAAGCTCACCGAACAGTTCCTCTGCTTTTGCCTTTAAGCAATCACGACACTTGTCAGCCTTGGCACGAACGTAAAGACGGACAGTGGCCTCGGTGTGATCGGTAACGTAGCCTTCCTCCGCCTTGTCCCACGACAGATATTTTCTCGAACTCAAGTGCTTGACGGCGTCAATAATATCGGCGACAACGGCACTCGCCGTGGGCAGTTTACCTGCACCGCGTCCGTAGAACAAAACGTCACCGACCGCGTCACCGCGAACCGCAACGGCATTGAAAACGTCGTCAACGTGTGCAAGCTGGCTCTTCTTGGAAACAAACGCAGGATAAACGGTTACCGAGCATTTGCCGTTTTCGGTCAACCTTGCGCGACCGATAAGCTTTATTACACAACCTGCAAAATCGGCATAGGCCGTATCGGCCGAGGTTATCTTGGTAATGCCTTCGGTATAAACGTCTTTAGGATAAACGTGCTTACCGAATGCCAAAGCCGCTAAGATACAGATCTTACGGCAGGCATCGTGGCCTTCAACGTCGGCGGTGGGGTCCTTCTCGGCATAGCCTAAGCGCTGTGCTTCGGCCAATGCTTCGGGGAAAGCGACACCCTCATTAACCATTTTAGTCATAATATAGTTTGTTGTGCCGTTCAAAATACCCTGAACCTCATAAAGGTCATTGGCAGTAAGACATTGAGCAATCGGACGGAGTACGGGAATACCGCCGCCCACACTTGCCTCAAACAGGTAGTTGACGTTATTTTCTTCGGCGATGCGAAGCAGCTCGTCACCCTTTTGAGCAACCAACTCTTTGTTGGAGGTAACAACGCTCTTACCTGCTTCGAGACACGATTTGGTAAACTCATAAGCAGGATGAAGTCCTCCCATTACCTCGGCAACCACTCTGACATCCGGGTCGTTAAGAATAATATTGAAATCCTTAATGAATTTTTCGCTGTACGAAAGTCCCGGGAAATCGCGAAGGTCAAGTATGTATTTTATATTTATTTCATTTTTGGCTTTTTTGGCTATGTGCTCGGCATTTTTTATCAGAACCTCGGCAACACCCGAGCCGACAACGCCGTGACCCATAATTGCTACATCAATCATTTTTACGCACTCCGTTTTAATTTTCACCGTGTATTTGCTTAACCGACAAAACTCCGTCGATCTTACTCAATTCTTTGAGCATATTGTCGGCATCAAAACCGTCCGACAGAACTCTGAACGAGACCGAGAAGGAAGCAATGCCGTTGACCGGCAACCCTTGGTTGACCGTAAGCAGATTGGCATCGTGACTGTAAAGCGTTTGCAAAAACTGCGATAACACGCCTGCCTTATCTCTCAGCGATGCCTGTAACGACACCGTCTGACCCAACGGACTGGTATATTCAAACACACAATCCTTATATTTATAATATGCACTTCGCGAAATACCGCACATTCGCGAAGCCTCGCTGGCCGTCTTGGCTTGACCCGTGGCAATAAGCTTTTTAGCCTCTACCACCTTTTGAAAAACCTCCGGCAATGCAGCGGCGCTTACAAGTAACATACCCTGACTCAAAATATCCACCCGCCGTAAACACTGTATTCGATTGAGTTACACTATAACACATTACACGTTCAAAAGCAAGTATAATTTTTGATATTTTTTAACTTTTCGACAATATTATAAATATGAGTGGTTTTTTATATTAAATTTTGTGAATTGTGGTGCCGAAATGACCGTCGAACAACAAAAAAACTTTATAATCAAAGCCTTGTTTTACAGCCTTACTGCGGCGCTTGTTTTCATTGTATTAAAACTGATAACGGGCATTCTTTTTCCCTTTGCCGCCGCACTGTTAATAACGGTATCCTTACAAGGCACCGTCGACCGACTGGTCAAAAATTTTCGTATCAGACGGAAACCCGCCTCGGTTATGGCGGTGACCGTTATTTTTTCGGGTGTCGGACTTGTTATTTTCTGGTTAGTACGAGCGCTTTACCGACAGACGGTCGAACTTATCGAAGCACTTCCCTCTTACTCCGAAAATATAACATCTACCCTTAATACTCTGACCGAAAAATTCCATCAACTGCTCGACAGGATTCCCTTTTTATCCGACGGTGCATTAAACACTATGCCGTCAACGGCACTGGACACCGTTACCGAAAGGTTGGCTTCGGCGCTCACATCGGCGGCAACCTCGTTTGCGGCAGGTGTGCCGAAATTCGTTTTGTCATTGCTTGTAATGATAATCGCAAGTATTTACTTCGCCAAAGACTTCGACGACATAAAACGCTTTTTAAAAGGAGTTATCGAGCAACGCAATTGGCATTGGGTGTTTAACTTCAAGGAAATATTGCACAACAAAACGGCCCGACTTTTAAGAGGCTATTTTCTGATAATACTGTTGACATTTTTCGAACTGTCTTTGGGCTTGATGCTTTTGAGGGTGAAATACGCACTTATCATCGCCGCCGTCACGGCCGTCGTCGACATTCTGCCGATTTTGGGGTCGGGCACCGTACTCATCCCGTGGGCGGTCGTTTCGGCTCTGTTGGGCAATACGGGGCTCGGCATCGGACTTGTTGTCTTATACCTCATAATCACCACCGTACGCAACTTTACCGAACCCAGAATAATCGGCTCAAAGATAGGCGTCCACCCGCTTGTAATGTTAGCGGCGGTATTTTTGGGACTGACGCTTTTCGGCGCCGTCGGAGTGATAGCCGCCCCTTTGCTTACGGTGACCGCCAAAGCCTTTTACGACAGCAGCAAAGCGCAACAAAATCAAAAAGACCCGACACCGTAATTTCCTTTACGATGTCGGGTCTTGAATTTAATATCAACCCAAAGTGGTTTTGGCTTTGGAAACAACCTGCTTTTCATAGCACTCAAACTTTTCATCGACGTTCTTGGGCAAAGTTTTCTGTGTAAACAAGCTTACAATGGGGACAATGACAAGTCCGCCGACCATTGCGAAAACGCCCGAGTAGAGCGAGTTGGTAAATATAAACTGTAACACGGGGATTCCCTTAACGCTCAGCCAACCGACGCTGATGCAAAGCTGAACGATCTCAATTCCCGTTCCGAAAATGAAGCTGGCAATGACCGAAGCCTTGGTGGTATTTTTCAAATAGAGACCGTACATAAACGGTGCAAGGAAGGCACCTGCCAAAGCACCCCACGAAACGCCCATCATCTGTGCGATAAAGACCGAATCGGCCCAGATAGAGTCCTTAAGAATTGCAATAACGGCCGAAACAGCGATGAAGAATACGATGAACAAACGCATAATAAATACGCTCTTCTTCTCGGAAACGGCGCTTTTCTTTTCCATTGCGGGTTTGACAACGTCAAGGGTCAAGGTCGACGACGAGGTAAGAACAAGCGACGACAAGGTTGACATCGAAGCGGCCAGAACGAGAACAACGATAAGGGCTACAATAACGGCAGGAAGATCCGTCAGCATGGTGGGAATGACCTTGTCAAACTTGACGCCCGCGGCCGACGTGAAGCCTGCGGCCTCCATTTCCTTGAAGTAAAGCTTACCGAAACCGCCGAGGAAGTAGCATCCACCGGCAACAATAACCGCAAAAACGGTTGAAATAACGGTACCCTTTTTAATAGAGTCTTCATCCTTAATCGAGTAGAATTTACCGACCATCTGCGGAAGTCCCCAGGTGCCGAGCGAAGTAAGCAGCACAACAAACAAAAGGAATATAGGGTTAGGCCCGAACATCGAGGTGTATTCGGGACCTGCGTGTTCACTTTGTGCCAATGTTTCGACAGCAGCGGTAAAGCCACCGTTATCGGCAAGAACCGAAGCAATAACGGCTACGATACCGACCAACATTATAATGCCCTGAATAAAGTCGTTAATAGCGGTTGCCATATAGCCGCCGAAAATAACGTAAACACCGGTCAGAATCGCCATA
Organism: Clostridia bacterium; assembly: GCA_017629275.1. GTDB lineage: Bacteria > Bacillota > Clostridia > Oscillospirales > Acutalibacteraceae > UMGS172. Next base: position 10,993 of record JAGBXM010000054.1, on the reverse strand, counting down.
CCGACAACGATAGCCCAGTAAGGAATGGAGAAAACGTTGTTAAAAAGCGAAGAAAGACCGTTATAAAGCGAAGCGGTGTAAGGAATAAGAAACACGAAAACGATAAACGAGGCAATGACCTTTAAAGTTTTGGAATCGTAACGCTTTTCAAAGAAGTCGGGCATTGTTTTAGAGCCCAGATGCTGGGTCATAACACGGGTACGTCGACCCAATACCGACCAGGCAAGAAGCGAACCGATAAAGGCATTGCCGAGACCGATCCAGGTCGAAGCAAGGCCGAAGTTCCAACCGAACTGACCTGCATATCCGACAAAGATAACGGCCGAGAAATAAGAAGTACCAAATGCGAAAGCGGTAAGCCACGGGCCAACCGAACGGCCGCCCAGAACAAAGCTGTCAACGTCGGTTGCGTGCTTGCGGCACATAAAGCCGACCGCGATCATCAACGCAAAGAAGCAGACCAACATCGGCACCGAAATAAGCACCGTAGGAGATACTGCCAAAAGGTTGAGATTCAAAAGATTTGACATAAAAAACATCTCTTTTCCGATTTAAAGGTTTAAAGTATTAAACACGTTAAATACACTTTAGCACTTTAAAGCGGCTTTGTCAACCTTTTTTAAAGATTTTTGTAAAAATTTTTGATTTTAAGTAAAAACAGCGCAAAAATCCGCGCAAGGTAACCTTGCGCGGATTGAATTCAACCATTAAATTTAAGCTTTAGCCTTTTTCTTTTTCAGAACAACGATAACCACCACGGCAACAGCAATGATAACCACAGCAACGGCGGCAATTATTATCCAAAGAATACCGCTTGTCGAATCGCCGTCCGAGCCGATGCCTACGCCGCCGAAAAGACCGTCAGAAGTGCCGGGAAGCTTCGGAACAGGTGCGTTGTCATTGTTATAAACGACCTCGGCCGACTTGAACTTATCATTATTGGCGCTTACCCTGACCTTCTTAAAGGCTTCCTCGTCACCGCCGTAATAAACCTGTTGGAGCGCATCACAACCGTAGAAAGCATTGGCCTCAACCGAAGTAATTGAGGTCGGGATACCGATAACCTTCATATCAGCGCAGCCCGAGAAGGAATGCTTACCGATAGTGCGTACCCAATCGGGAATAACGCTGTACTTACCGCCTCTGAGTAAAACGTAACCGTCGAGATCGATAAGGCATGTACCGTTACTGAAATAACGTCCGTTGCCGTTTTCAACCTTTATCTCGGCCAATTTTGAACAGTCGTCAAAAACACCTTCGCCTAAAATTTTAACGGTTTTAGGAATAGTAACGGAGGTTAACGAATCACAATCGACAAACACAAAGTTACCGATGTCGGTGCATTCGGCAGGTATTTTAATTTCGGTCAGAGCCTTACAGCCTCTGAAAGTACTGGTGCCGAGCGCGGTGACCTTTTCGGGGATATTGACCGACGTCAGCTTCTCGCAGCCCGAGAAAACGCCTGCACGGATAACCGTTATTGTATCGGGAAGCTTTGCAGATTTGAGATTCGGGCAATCACGGAAAGCACTTGCACCTATAACGGTAACGACCGCAGGGATCTCAATATCAGTCAACGCGACGTTGCCCGAAAAAGCATAATCACCGAGACGCTTGACACTACCGTCCGACGGAATAACACCTGAATCGGTACCGCGGATAAGAGTACCCGTTTCGATCTCGATAAGGTTGCCCGAAGCGTTGCTGTATTTGGTATTTGCGGCATCGACCTTGATCTCTTTAAGTCCGTTACAGGCCGAAAACGCGCCGTCACCTATTTCGGTAACGCCTGCCGATATATTCATTTCGGTCAGACCCTCACAACCGTAAAATGCACACTCGCCGATAGAGGTCACGCTCGACATCGTTACCGAGGTAAGACCTTTACAACCATAAAATACGTAGTCCGAAACTACGGTCACAAAGTCAGGAATTGAAAGTTCGGTCAAAACCTCACCGTCAATTTTAAGTTCACCCGTGATATGCATAGGGTTCGCATATTCACCGTCAAGCTCGGCACTGCACCAAGCGGCAAGATCGGCAATATCGGCATCCTTCAAAGCCTTGCAGTTATAAAATGCGCCGTACTCAATTTTATTAACATTTGCAGGAATATTGATCGACTCCAGCGCAGTACAGCCGTAGAAAGCACTGTATCCTATCTGGGTAATGGTAGAAGGAAGAACTACACCCGTAAGATTGACACAATGCTGAAAAGCGTAATCCTCAATTGAAACAACAGGCTTATCCTCAATGACCTCGGGAATCTCAATAGCACCTGTGTACGACACGTTACACTTGGTAATTGAAACCTCACCGCTTCGGCTGATCTTATAGCTGATATCTCCCTCATGAATGGTGCCCTGTTGCGACTGACCGGGGCGACCAGACTGACCGCCTTGCCACACAGGAGCAGCGCTGACGGCCGACACAAAACAGGTCACTGCCAAAACAATTATAAGTAACATTGAAAAGATTTTGGAAAGTTTCATTTAACATTACCTCCCGATAGTTAAATAGTTAACTTTTTATTCATTCTATCATAACGGCTTAACGATTACAACAATTATTTGTTAATTATACCGTCCAACACTTCAAATGCTGCATCGACCGCCTGCTCACGCGTAGGGTAGACTTCGACGCAAAACTGATTGTCAATCGAATACTTCCAGTTGTTAAACTTTTTATTAAAGTAAAGCACAACAAGATGCTCTTTTATTTTCAAGTAACTGTTGTTATTTTTAGAGGTTTTCCACTTGCGCTTTTTGAAGTTCTCACGGCGCGACTGTTTATTTTTAAAATCCTGTTCGCGTTGCTTGGCGGCATCTATATCACCCTCCATTTTACCTGCGCAGATACAGCCGACGTCTAAGTCGCGAAAATCGGGATGCTGCATATGGTGAACGTAACGGATTATCTGATGGCCGCACATCTGACAAATTCCGACCGGCGCACCCAGATCGGTCACACCAACACACGTCCACCCCGTTTTGGGGACGTCGTCACGCTTCCAAAGGTTTTCTGTTTCCGACACGTCGGGAAGCTTAGCATTTGCCGATTCGGTCCCCTCGACCTGTTCGGTTTCCTCTGTTTGTTCGACCTGCTCAGTAATTTCTTCTTCAATCACCTCTTCAACCGTCATATTATCAACCGCTTCATACCACTCGTTCAAATCAACTTTGGGTCGGTTGTTTTCAATATCAACATTGTCACACGGCGATTCCCTCTGCAAATCTTCGTTACACTTTTCCTCATCACCGTCGGGCAACAGTTGAGACAACGGCACGTTTATCGGCTCGTCACCGCCCGATTCAACCTCTGAATCAATGGGAAGCTTTATCTCAGGCAACCTATGTTCGCGGTTGAAAAAGTCGGCCGAAATATCGCGTTCGCTGTTCAAGCGTTCAAACTTTATCTTAAAACTGTTTTTAGTTCTGCCGTAGCCGATGATAACACCCGTTCCGAAAGCAGGATGTTCGACGGTATCGCCCACCTTTTTGGTGGTTTTTGCGGGTTCCTCCAACGGTTGACCCGAGACGTACATATCGGCCTTGAACTGCAGTTCTTTGGAGATATTACCGACACGGATATAGTTTTCCTCGCCGATCTCTTTTAAAAATCGCGACGGTAATTTTTGCTTTTCATTCTGAGTATAACCTTCCGAATCGAGTAAAAACAGCCTCTTTTCGGCACGGGTTATGGCAACGTAACAAAGTCGGCGCTCCTCCTCAAGTCCCAAGTCTTTCCGTTCCTCTATGGTTTTGGAGGACGGGAATATTCCTTCGGTAAATCCCACCACGAAAACGTACGGAAACTCTAAACCTTTAGCCGCGTGAATGGTCATCAGCTTCACCATATCGCAGGACTCCTCACCGTCATCCTCGGACTGTAAGGCTATCTGATTTATAAACTCTTTCAGACTGACACTTTCACCGAAATTCTGTTCAAACTCGGATGCTATGCGCTTGAATTCCGACAGATTGTCAAACCGCTCCATATCACCAAGTTCACGGATATATTTTTCATAACCCGTAACATCACAGACCTTGCTGACCAGTTCCGAAACGGGCAGTTTACCGATGTCCTGACGCAAAGCCTCGATAATATCGACAAACCTTGCCGCACCGCTGTTTTTGAAAACAGGGTCCTCAAGATTTTGTTTCAACACTTCATATAACGGCTCATTACCCGTTTGCAGGGTGGCGAGATGCTGTAATTTGGTACGACCGAAACGTCGGCGAGGCTTGTTGACAATGCGCTTGAACGACACGTCGTCACCGAACGCCATCACCCTTAAATATGCCATAACATCCTGAATTTCCATTCGATGATAAAATTTCACACCGCCGAATATTTCATACGGAATGCCGTTTTCGGTGAACTTCTTTTCAATAACACGCGACAGGAATCCCGAACGGTAAAGCACGGCAAAATCGGAAAAATTGCATTTTTCGTTTTGTTTTAAAGCAACAATTTCCTCAATGATTTTTTCGGCCTCCAAAAACTCATTTTTCAAGTGGTAATGATAAACGGGCGCACCGTTAGGATTTTGGGTAAACAGATCTTTTTTGAGACGGTAAACGTTTTTCTCGATAAGCGTATTGGCACACTTTAATATCTCGGGGGTCGAGCGGTAGTTCTGATTAAGAAAAACCGTATCGGTCGGCACGTGGGTCTTGTCAAAATCGACCAGAAGCTTCACGTCTGAGCCTCGCCACTCGTAAATATTCTGATCGGGGTCACCGACTATCATAAGATTTTTATGTTTGCCCGACAGTAAATTAACCAAGGTCATTTCGATTTTGGAGCTGTCCTGAAACTCGTCAACCTGAATATAGTTTAATCGGTCCTGCCACTTTGACAGCACCTCGTGGCAACGGTTAAAGACGTCCAGCGTAAAATACATCAGATCGTCGAAATCCATTGCATAAACCGCCTTTTGCCGTTGCAGATATTCCTCGATTATCCTGTCGTCAAGTGTGTTTATCTCGGGCAATATCTGACAATGCTCGGTGCAACACATTTTAGGAACGTAATCACAGGTCGCCTTGACGTAAGCAATACATTTGACCATCTTTTCAAAACTCGCGTGATCGAGTTTTAAATCAAACTTCTGATACACCTCACCCAGAATCGCTTTTTGCTGTGAGGTGTCAATTATCTGAAACTCTTTCGGATAAAAAATCTTTTCTATATCCTCACGCAACACTCTGACACAAAAGCCGTGATAGGTGCATATAAGCGAAGTGTCGTACTCGGGCCCAATAAGCGCACGGATACGGCGCTTCATCTCACCTGCCGCCTTGTTGGTGAAGGTCACGCAGAGAATATTTGCAGGGTCAATGCCGTATTCTTTTACAAGGTAAGCATAACGGCTGACAAGCAGCTTGGTCTTGCCGCTTCCTGCGCCTGCAATAACACGCAGATACCCTTCGGTGGTCTGCACCGCTTCAAGCTGTTTTGAATTTAAAGATGTTAAATATTCCATTTTATTTCACCCCACAATAAAATAACACTTTGAGTGTCCCAACTCAGGTACACCTGATATGTTATATTGAAAAAATCAAAAAATATGGTATAATAATATATAGAAATACCAAAGGAGTTATTATGGCAATTTACGTTACTTCAGATCTGCACGGATTAAAGCTGGAAGACCTGCAACGCTTACTCAAAAAGGTCAATTTTAAAGAGAGTGATTGGCTTTTTATTTTGGGCGACGTCATCGACCGCCAGAACGACGGCGGTGTCGAAATATTAAAATGGTTACTGTGCGAACCCAACGTTCAGTTGATATTGGGCAATCACGAAGCCATGCTTTTGTCCTGCGAGTTTTTATTCGACGAAATCACCGAGCAAAGCATTTCCGATATGAGCGTTGAACGGCTTGATCTGGTCGACAACTATCTCAAAAACGGCGGTGAGGTAACCTTCAAAGCTTTGCGTGAGTTATTAAAAAACGACCCCGAGACCTTACAGGATATTTTCGACTATTTAAAAGAAGCACCGCTTTACGAAACGGTCAGCGTCGGCGGTCGGGATTTTCTTTTGTGCCATTCAGGGTTGGATAACTTTGACCCTGAAAAAAGACTTTCGGAATACGAGCCCGACGATTTTATCTGGGCGTGGCCCAATATCGAGGACCGTTATTTTGACGACGTTATAACGGTTTTCGGTCACACTCCTACCGGTGCGTATGACCACACTATGAAGGGTAAGATTTTAAAGACCGATACCTGGATCGACATTGACGTCGGTGTACCTTACGGCGAAGCCCCTGCCCTTTTGCGACTTGATGACCTCAAGGAATTCTATCTTGATTGATTTGGGAGATTGAAATATGGATTATAAAGCATCCGATCTGCGCTATTCAAATATGGAATACCGAAAATGCGGTGAAAGCGGTCTGAAGCTGCCCAAAGTCTCATTGGGACTGTGGCACAACTTCGGTGACGGCGACGATTATGAGAATATGCGCCAACTGCTTTTCACGGCCTTTGATAACGGTATCACACATTTTGACCTTGCCAACAACTACGGCCAACCGTTCCCCGGCAGTGCCGAAAAGAACTTCGGCAAGATACTGCACGACGACCTTAAAGGTTACCGCGATGAAATGATAATCAGCACCAAAGCAGGTTATTTTATGTGGGACGGTCCTTACGGAGATTTCGGCAGTCGCAAATATTTACTGTCAAGCCTTGACCAAAGCCTTAAAAGAATGGGACTTGACTATGTTGATATTTTTTACCATCACCGACCCGACCCCGACACCCCGTTGGAGGAAACGATGGGCGCACTCGACACGGCGGTCAAAAGCGGCAAGGCATTGTACGTCGGTCTTTCCAACTACGACGGAGAGACTATGAAAAAAGCGACGGCAATACTTCGTGAAATGCGTTGCCCGTTTGTCATCAATCAGAACAAATACTCAATATTTAACCGCACGGTCGAGAAAAACGGTTTGTTAAAGGCCGCAGAAAGCGAGAAAAAGGGTGTTATAGTGTTCAGTCCCTTAGAGCAAGGACTTCTGACCGACCGATATTTAAAGGGCATACCTGCCGACAGCCGTATAAAGCATAGCGGAATTTTCTTGAAGGAATCTTCGTTGACCGAAGAAAAACTCCAAAAAATACGCGCCTTGAACGATATTGCGAACAGAAGAGGCGAACTCTTGTCCGAAATGGCATTGAAATGGGTACTGCGCTCCCCTGCTGTCACAAGCGTTCTGATCGGCGCATCCAAACCGCAACAGATACTTGATAACCTGAAGGCCGTGACCCCCGCCGCCTTCACCGTCGAAGAACTGCAACAGATCGACAGTATTTGCAACTCATAACGGATATAAATCTTAGAGCAGACACCCGACAAACCAATAATCCCCAAATCAACAAACCGATAATAAAAAATCAAAACACAAATAAAGAAAAAGCCAAAAAAGAAAAAGTTAAAAAAGCCAAGGCGCGTCACACAACGCGCCTTGGCTTTATGTATAGTTATCCAATCAAGCCAAACCCCACCTCAACTCAAACCACCCGCCCAAGGTCGTCTATACGGCGTACGATACCAGTTGCTTTCATATATTTCTACTCCTTTTCTCTACTCTAAAATGTGCCAAAAAGCCTTATTTTATGCGGGTTTTCGGGATTTATTGATTTGCTTAAATCAAGCCTCGTTCCATCAAAAAAGCACGACCCGACCAAGGTCCTTATCTGGGACGAGTTGTTGTTTTTTTGTTCTTTGTTAGTATCACACTTTTTGTAGAAATTATGAGTAGATTTTCCAATTGTTTTTTTAATTTTAAAATCGAGATGTGAAAAGGGCGATGACTTTTTGAGTCATCGCCCTTTGGGATTATGCTTATACAAGAGATTTTTTCTTTTTGAGAACGAGTACAGCCAGGAGAACGTTACCGAGAAGTGCAAGACTCGCAATCACAATCGCAACGACTGTAACTGTATTCACACCTTCTGCTTCGGTGACGTTACCGGAGCCTACGGGAATGCTGTCATCTGCGGCAGCTTTCACACCGGTGTCGGTATCACCAATCCACCAGTTGCCATTCTCGCCGATAAACGGAGTCAGACCGTCTTTACCATTTTCTCCGTCCTTACCATTAGCACCATCCTTACCGTTGGTTACGGTAAATGTATAGGTCTTGCCGTTGGTCAGAGTAACGGTATATGTATCCACATTGCCGTTGGTAGCTGTCTTTTCGATTTTAGCAATTCCTACGCCATCAGCGCCGGTATCGCCCTTATCGCCTTTATCACCCTTGATACCGTTTGCATCTACACCGGTGTCGGTATCACCGATCCACCAGTTGCCGTTTGTTCCGATATACGGAATATGACCCTTGGCTGCATCAATGGCTTCCTGCTTGGCCTTTGCGATGGCATCTTCCAGCTCAGCCTTCAAAGCGGCATCGGCGGCAATATAATTGTCTTTGGCGTTCTGAAGCGCAGTAATGGCATTTTGCAGGTTTGCAATGGCGGCGTTTACGGTAGCGGTATCCGCCTTGTTATCAATAGCGGCTTGCAGTTCTGCTTTTGCGGCATCTACAAGATCCTTTGCAGCATTCACCGCCTCGTCCTTGGCGGTAATAATGGCCGCATTCAAAGTCGTTACCGCACTGTCGGTATATGCCTTAGCGGTAGCTTCTGCCGTTGCAATGGCAGCGTTTAACTCACTGACCTTTGTGTTAAGAGTTCCTATGTCTGCCTTACCGTTGATCGCATCTTGAAGCTCTGCCTTTGCATTGTTTACAAGAGCTTCGGCGGCGGAGATCGCAGCGGCCTGCGCGGTGCTGATCTTGCCCTCAAGCTCGGTTTTCAGAGCCGTATCTTTTTCGTCTGCGTAGGTCTTTGCAGCAGTCTGGGCTGCAGTAATTGCGGCATTAAGCTCACTAACCTTCTGATTTAAGGTTGCTGTGTCTGCCTTGTTTGCAATTGCCGCATTGAGCGCTGCAACGGCGGCATCCAATTCCTGCTTAGCAGTTTCCAAGGCAGAAACCTTGCCTTCAAGAACTGCGATTTTGTCCTCGATATCATCTATTCTTGCATTTGCAGCCGCAAGCTCTGCCTCGAGACTCTGAACGGCTAATTTAAGATTGGCAATATCAGTGCCCTGTGTACCGGTAAGGGTTTTCAGTGCGTTGATTGCATCCTGCGCCTCGGTTTTCCATGTCTTAAGATCCGCAATATCACTCTTGAGTGTTCCAACGTCACTTGTGTTGGTGTTAATCTTGCTGTTTGCATCGGCAAGACCTGCCTCAAGGTCTTGCACACGGGTTGTCAGCGCAGCGATCGCAGCATTGATGGCTGCGTCTGCTGCCTGAAGCTCTTGTTTCAACGCAGTATCGGCTTCGGCATATTTGTTTTTCAGCGCAACCAGCTCCAAGACCTTGCTTTCAATAGCGCTGATGTTTGCGTTGATCTGATCAATGGTGCCGCCGTTTTCGGTCAGCTTATTCAGCTCGGTAACATCTGCTTCCAACGCATCAATGGCATCCTGCAACGCCGCTTTGTCGTCCTCGTAGTCGGCAAACTTTGCATAAACGGTGGTATCTGCGGTGATGGGAGTAGCGGGATCAAATGCATTCTGATAGGTATCATCCGCAAACCAGCCGACCAAGACTTTGCCTGCAAATACGGGGGTAGGAGGTGTAACGGTTTCACCGCCCAAAACCTTCTTTGTTTCACTGCCGAGTGTGCCATAGTTAAATGTAACGGTGTACAGCGATTTCAGCGCAAGGTTTTCGCCATCTACCGCTATAATGTATGCGCTATTGTCGGTTATGAACTTTGAAGCATACGCGGCGCCACCCGAGGTGAACTTGCCGCTACCATTCTGCATGGTGATACCGATGGATTTGTCAGCACCTGTCAGTGTACCGTTCACCGTGATAGTTTTATACAGATATACATTGTTTGCTTCTTCGGAGTATGTATGGTTGCCGTTGATCACGGGGTTGCCGGACAAATTGAATTGGTTGCTGTTGTATACGCCGCCGCCATAGTTACCCCTGTTTCCAGTGATTGTTCCGCCGGTCATTGTGAAGGTGCCACTGTTATAATTGCACACACCGCCGCCAAAGGAGCTGGCACTATTACCGATGATTGTGCCACCATTCATCACGAAGGTGCCGCTATAATTGTACACACCGCCGCCATGGCTACTAGTGGCGTGGTTTTTTTCATTTTCTGTTTGACCGCCGATAGTGCCGTCGTACATAGTGAATGTGCCTGCATTATACACACCACCACCGCTACTTGCTGTGTTGCCAGCGATTATACCGCCGTACATAGTGAATGTGCCGTCGTTATACACACCGCCACCTGATGGTTGAAAATAAGAAAACTTATAACCTTTACCGCCGGTAATCTGACCTGCTGTAGATGAACAGTCAGTAAGTTCAAATGTTGAACCCGACGAAACTACGATAACACTGCCGGTTGTTGCTGTATCTGTGAGGCTTATTGTGTTGCCGTTGAGGCAAATAGTAAGCTTGCCATTCACAGTATGTTGTGAGGACAATGTTACATTATCCGTCAGATAATAGGTGCCTGAGGTGGGCAGAGTTGTTTGATAATTGGAACTCTCATTTGCATCCCACGCAGTCCAGGTCTGCGTATCATTGCAACTGGTATGCTCACCCTTTTCCACTGCGTTGCCGCCGCAGACACAGTGATTGGTGTGGATGCCTGCCGCGAAAACATAGACCGGCACCATTGCCACAATCAAAGCTGCCGCTATGCAAACTGCCATTACCTTCTTGGGCAGGGTGCGCAGTTTCTTACAGCCGGTGCTGACTGCTTCTGCTATGCAAACATAGCCAAACAGCAAAACTCCAACTATTTGTTTTAATGTTTCTTTTAGATTTGTTTTCTTCATCATGCTTACCTCTCAATCGTTTGTACTTGGGGATACCGACAGATTCCGGTCTCGGGGAGTTTATCACTGTTAAGGTCGTACTTAGCATACTTACAAAACC
>JAGBXM010000053.1 GCA_017629275.1 Clostridia bacterium | reverse complement strand
CTTGGAGCGTCTGCAGTTGTTGAAAAAGAGCGACAGTCGAATAAAATCATTGGCAGTTTTATACTCGATTTTAAGCCGACTTGCCGCCGAATCGCAAAATCAGAATATAAACACTTATTTGGCAACCGCGCTTATCACAATCGAAAACAACCTGCAAGACCCACTGCTTGACATCACAAGGCTTGCCGAAAACTCAGGCATAAGCGAGGTGTATTTACGAAAGCTTTTCAGCAAAACGCTTGGCGTTTCACCCAAGCAGTACCTTATCGATTTAAGAATGTCCAAAGCCAAACAATTATTAAAAAACACTCAATTGCCCATAACTCAAATTTCTGAAAAGTGCGGTTATCAAAACATTTACCACTTCAGTCGCACCTTTAAAGCCACAACGGGCTACTCCCCCACAGTATACCGCTCAAAGCATTCTGCCCTTACTCTCTAAAAACTTAATATTTGACTTTGGACTAATAGAATGATATACTTTTAGTAAAATATTTTCGAAGGGGTACTTGTTATGCTTTGGAAAAACGTTGAATTTCACAACATCGGTGAAATACTGCACAACGAGGACGGCAGCATTTCCTGGAAACGCATCCCAAATTCGGTACATGAGAACACCGAGCTTCAGGACGTCGTTTATAACTCAACGGGCGTTGAGATGCGCTTTGTTATGAAAAGCGATACCGTAACCATCCGTATGTGTAAATACGATAAAGAAAATAAAGGAATCCACAACTTCCATGTGTTCAGGGGCGGTATTCAAGGCGGTTGGAGGGATCACGAATGTCACCACTCGGTTTCAAACGAAATTGAGGACTATGTTATTGAAAGACCCAAAAACCCAGAAAGACTCAAAGAGGTCGATAAAATGTTGGGGCACGATTGGGATTCAGAGGTCGTGCGTGTAATATTTGACCGCGGCCGTTACAGAATATATGACATAATCGGTGACGTTGAGCCTCCAAAGCCGTCACAGACCCCGAAAAAGACCCTTTTGAGTTACGGCTCGTCCATAACCCACGGTTCAAACTCTATCGACCGTTCCCACGCCTGGGTTTCGATTCTGGCACACAATCTTGATGTGGATGCCATAAACCTCGGAATGGCAGGCAGCTGCCGAATGGAACCCGCCATGGCCGATTACATTGCAACCATGGGTGCCGAAGGCAAATGGCATATCGCCACCTTGGAGCTTGGTATAAATGTACTTTCGTGGGATGACGACCTTATCAACGAGCGTGTGAACTACATCATCCGTCAGGTTGCAGGCAAAAACCCCGAAAAACCGATTTTTGTTATCTCGCCTTTCTATCATTACGGCGACGATTTCAGTGAGGAGCAACACGCCAAGCGCTGGAGAAGGCATATCGAAAGAATCGTCAAAGAGCTTAACTTCCCCAACGTTACATATATCAACGGCTTCGATATTCTTGACAGTGCCGCTTACATACCGGCCGACGAGGTGCACCCCAATATTTACGGATGCCAACGCATTGCCGACAAGCTTACCGAAATTATCGGAGAAAAAGTTAAATAACACCAACAAAAAGCCACAGTACACATTTGTACTGTGGCTTTTGTAAATTATTCCAATCACTGACCCGAAT
>JAGBXM010000052.1 GCA_017629275.1 Clostridia bacterium | reverse complement strand
TTTCATTCGGATGTTCTGAACAAACTTGCTTTAATATTGCCAATATATTCTTTCGCTGTTTAAAATCGCCCAGAACAAAACGTCGGCCGCGACGTGCAAGGTGTAGTTTTTTCCCTTTCCAAATTTCACCGCCGAACTTATTATACACTTCCTGCTTCACACCGGCAACCGAAACAAAGACCAACTCGCCGCCACAATAAGCATCGAAAGCTTTGGCCATATTTAACGAAAACTTATTTCCGGCCACACCCGACCATTGATAGTTACACATTTCTTCCGAAACGGCATTACAAATATATATGTATTTCACGAAATCACCCGATTTTCCCAATACTCATTTTGGCCATGCTAAGCATTTTCTTCATCAGAATATATGCGTTTTTTCTGCCAAATCAGTACCATCCGTCTTTTAAAACTTCTGCCTTACTGCAAACGCCCTTTTCAAACGGAAACGGTTTATATTCCCCATTTAACATCGTTTTGCAAAGTTCAACAAACTTTTTAGCAGCGTTTTCGGCATTCCATTCGTCAACCATTGTCTTATATGCATTTTTTGAAATGCGCTTTCTTTCCTCGGCATTATCAAGCAACCTTTTCACCTTTGCGTAAAGGTCGTCAACGTCACCGTCTTTATACATATAACCGTTCTCGCCGTCTTCCATCAAAAACGGCACCGAACCGATCGCACTGTTGGCAACAACCGCACAAGCCGAGTTCATCGACTCGTTCAAAACAGCTCCCCAACCCTCGTTACGGTCAGAGGTAAACAGGAAAATCGCACTCTTTTCCATGTTTTCTCTTACCTGATCAGGCTTCATCGATCCTAGTATTTCAACGCTGTCCCATAAATCTTTCTTTTCAACGGCTTCTACGATTTTGCCCTCAAGCGGACCGTTTCCTATCATTCCAAGCTTAAACTTATAGCCATCTCCCTTTAATCTTTCAGCGACCTCCAAAGCGTGCTCGGGATGCTTCCAGGATATGAACCTTGAGACCCATAGAATTGAAGCAGGTGTTTTATCCTGTATCAATACATCAATATCATCATACTTCTTCAATTCAGTAAAATAGCCCCATTTGTAGCATTTGTTGATAAACGTACAAACCTTAGCGTAATCGCCTGAAGTATACGCACTGGCACACAGTAGGTATAGATTTTTATGTCTTATTATATTTTTTAAGTTTTTGAGAAAATGAACAGGATATTTATAAAAAGGCGGCTTATTCTTATATATACGTTCCGAATAAAAAAACGTAAACTTTCCTGCTTTAAGTCGCGTGCTCAGAAGCGACCTCGGCGCACTTCCCATTATAACTACATCCGCTTCGTTAATCAATTGTTGACATTTTTCAAACGCTTCGGACGACCCAAAGTTTTGTAAAACGTAAGACGGTCTTTCATCGCCGCCCCAACCCAGTTTGAGTCTTTCTTGACTTATACGTGAGGTTTCAATAAGACAATAGTCTTCTCCAAGTAATAAATACATCGCATCAGCAAACGGTTTCTGATGATGATTGTAATAATTTGTTACAAAGGCCACCTTCATACCCATTCTCCTTAATACAAAAACTTAATACTATCGTTCAACCTTGAAACAGTACCGTAAAGCATTACAAAAGCAACCAAAAGTATCGGTGCACCGGTAAATATCGGTTCGGCAAAAAGCTGTAAAAGCATCAAAACATATACACATAAAAGCATCTGTCTTGTTTCATACTGAATCTCTTTAAGTTTTAAAACCTTTAATAGTTTTGTCAAAGCATTAATTGCTATTACCACAACCGAAATAAAAGCAAACAAGCCTGCAACGTCATAAATATCCAAAAACACATTATGTGGGTAAGCGGCCACAATTTTGCTGATCTTATTTCCGCCAAAAAGATATTTCGGCATATACGACATATACTTCAAAGTGATGTCAAATCGGCTGTCATCAGTTATATCATTGTCGTTGCCGGAAAAGAATCTGTTGTAAAAATTCGAATCCTCAAACGAGGTTTTTACACCCCAGGCATCGTTTTGATATAAAATCACAAGAATAAATATCAATATAGCGCTAAAAATAAGGGTTCTTAACCTCTTAACATCACCTTGCCGGCTACCAAACATATATACAAGCGCGCAAAATGCTGCCACCAATATCATAACAAAAATACTTCTTGTGCCCAACTGAAAATTATACACTGCAGTTATGCACAAGCCTACGATCGCCAACAGTTTTTTCAAGGTGCCGGTAGTCGAAAATATCATAGCCACGAATATGCCGATCATCATACAGGCTAATACCGCCTGTCCCGTTGCCGCTCTTGAAACCCCGGTCCAGATGTCGATCGTGTTACGGTTTGAATCGTGGTTGTTTATATTTATCAACCAGTTAAGAGCAAAGTGCACAAAGAAGCCCAATGACATAACCAACAGAATCGTTTTCGCTCTTTTTTCGGCAATAGCAATACTGTTAAATCCTTCTTCTTTCGGTATGACCAACCCATAGCCGATAATATATACAAGCGGAAGTGCCAGCCATCTGACAATATTAGAAGGACCGTGCAACGCGTTATCCCAAAAAGCCAACAAGCTCAAAGACAACGACAGCACCGGTATAATTCCCTCTTTAAAACTCAAAAAGCCACCTTGAACAACATAAAAAGCAAAGGCTAATACGGTTATATGAATTCCATAACCGTTAATGTCAAGAAATGCCGAAAAGAGCATTATCAACACTAGTTTTTCAGAAGAACTGAAAGCTTTTATCTTGCGCGGCTCACAATCGCGAGATGAATAATATTCGTTCATAAAATACCTTTTCTATATAGAAACTACTCAATAAAATCAATTATTCTTTTAGCCTGGACGGCCGAACTTTTATTCTCGGCAACAAACCTTGCCGCAGCTTGAGACTGCGTTTTAAGTAAGGCAGCGTCCGATTCAAATAATTTACAAATAGCATTTTTCATATCCTCGGCTGAATTGCCCTCAATATAATGAAGATAAGGGTCATACTCGGCAGGGATACCCGAAAGCTTATACATAAGTACAGGCTTTCCGCTTAACATATACTCCATGGTTTTGGAAGGGAAGCTGTATTTAGTATACTCCCCTTCATCGGGTCTCGGATTTATCAGAACAGCGGCCTTTTGCTGAAGTTTGGCCACCGCATCCTTTGAAACGTAACCGTAAAACTTAATACGGCTGTCCTTTTCTGCGGCCGCCTCAACCTCCGCTTTGGAATCGCCGCCGCCGCATATCCAAAGTTCTGCTTCGGGATCATCAACCAACGAAAAGGCCTTTAAAAGGGTCAAAATTCCAAACTGTCGGTGCAAAGTGCCCGTATAAAGAATGGACTTACTTGACGCGTTTGACACCATTCCCGGTTCGCCGTTTGCGATACCCTCAACGACGGTATACGGACGGTTGCCCACCTTAAGCGGTTCCGCCATCTGTTCGGTCAAAAGAACAAACTTATCAACCCTTGTTAAATATTTTTCAATTCTTTTGTTATTGATCTTTCTGAGAATACTTTTAAGCTTTGACGTTTTACCGAGATCGTAAAACTCAGGCAGGTCGGTAATAACCACCGTTATATTATAGCTTTTATCAAGCTCAAAAGCTGCTTTAAGAAACGGTTCGTATGCAGAGTAAATAATAATATCTTTATCTTTTGAATTTTTCAAAAGCTTTTTAGTCTTTAAATAACGCTGATGCTGTTTTATAAAAGGCAGGTTAATACAACCGACCTCTTGATTGTTGCCGTTTTCACCCCAAGAACCGCTATTTAAAAAAAGTTTTTTATACTGCTTCGGGAAGGTGCCGACCGGCAAAGCGTTAATAATTTTTACGTCTTTACCGTTTTTATAAAAGCCTTCTAGCAGATTCCACTGAAAGGTATTGGCCGCGTTGGAAAGACCTGCTCTGCTGTTTTGCAGATATTCTTTTTCACGCGAACGGTCAAAAAGGCAACTAAGAAAAACCATATTTACTCCTTAAATAATGACTCATATACCGAAATATATTTCCTGTACTGTGCCGACTTTTCGTACTCCTCTGCACGGGCACGCGTGTCGGGATAATCGCGGCTCAAAACCTCAAGAATAGCCGATTTAATGGTATCAATCTCAAGATTCTCGCACACGATTCCCGTTCTTTCATCAACGACCTCGGGAACAGCGGTAAGGTTCGAGGTTACAACAGGTGTACCGCAAGCCATCGCCTCAACGGTGGTAAGTCCCATCGTTTCCTGTCGGCTGGGATTCAAAAATACGTCTGCAGCGGTATAAATTTCCGCAAGTTCTTTGACATCGTGGGTTCTGGGAATGCAAAGTATTTCCTTCGGCAGACCGACCGCCTGCTCTTGTTTAATTCCCACAATAACGACCTTGTATTCGTCACCAAGACTTTCGGACAGGGCGGCAAACTCATCAAGACCCTTGTTTTTACCCCAGGCCGAAGCCACACCCAAAACTATTTTCTTATCTTCAAGACCGTGTTTCTTTCGGAAATCACTATTAGTAGGTTTAAAGACCTCAAGGTCTATACCGTTATTGACTACAGCGAGTTGATAATCCTTTAAATATGATTGCTTGACAAGATTTCCCAACCAGTTTGAAGGCGTAACAATCGTAAGATTTTCAACACCGCACAGCAATTCTTTTTTCTTGCGAAAATTTTGTGCCGCTCTGTTTAAAAACAGACTTGAAGGATAGACGCGTTTCCTTGTGCAGCCCACACAATTCTCTTTCCATTTATCACATTGAGCAGCTACAAAATGCGAACAATGTCCTGTAAACGACCAACAGTCATGAAGTGTCCAAACTACCGGCTTACCAAAATCCTTTAAAAATTTAAAAAGCAACTCAATATTTATATAATACCCATGAATATTATGCAAATGAATAATATCGGGATCATAGCCTTCGACCCATTTCAAAAATTTTTTTGTAGCTGATACCGAATTGAAACCGGCATTATCAAAAACACGCGTTTTTAAGACATCCATCATCACGTTTGTGTCGTTTCCTATACGAATGGCATACCTCTGATACTTTCCCGGCACATTCATTCGTCCGTAAGCAATTTTACACTCGTGTCCGTTTTGCTCTAATACTTCGGCAAGGTCGGTACAAATGCGTCCCGTACTGAGTATTCCGCAAACAGTATTAATTTGCAATACCTTCATATAAATCCCTTTCCCTGCTACCGCACTTGCTGTTCATAAATCTCCAGATATTTGCAAAACGAAAGTTCTTTTTTGAAACTTTTCGCTTTTTTCAATGTTTTCTCAATGTCTTTATCACAAGACGTCAGCTCCTTAACTCTATGTAAAAGTATATCTATATCGCCGCAAGGAACAACGTTTTCTTGGTCTGCGCTTTCAACGCTTCCCCCAGTTGAATAAGTGATCACGGGTGTTCCGCAGGCTTGCGCCTCTAAATTTACGGTTGGATAAGTATCTTGATAGGTCAAATTCAAGAACACATCTGCTGTAGTATAAATCTCAGCGAGCTCATGGACACTGTGAGTTCTGGTTATTCCCAATATACTTTCCGGCATTTGCGAGAGTTGTTTATTCGTCAGCCCCACCAACACCACTTTAAACGCATCATCCAATCTGCCTGCAAGTTTAACAAAATCATCCAGACCTTTGTTTTCATCCCAAGACGAAGCCACGCCCAAAACGATTACCTTACCTTCAAGTCCATACCTTTGACGGAAATCACCCTCAGTGGGTTTGAATACCTCAAGGTCTATCCCGTTTGGAACAGGTATAACGTTATACTTTCCCATAAAAGACTGTTTAGTAACATCGGCAAGCCACTGCGAAGGGGTAATAAGCGTCACGTCATCAAGCGACGTGAACAACTTTTTCTTCAGCTTGTAATTTAGAACGGAATTATCCAAAAACAAGCTCTTTGGGTACGAATGCTTCAAAGGACATTTAAAGCACTGCGTTCTCCATTTTTCGCAACCTATATTGGTAAAATGAGCACAATGACCCGTGTAGGTCCAACAGTCGTGTAACGTCCATACCACAGGCTTGTTATATTTCTTTAAAAACTTAAAGAGAATTTTTATGTTTATATAACTTCCGTGAAGATTGTGAAGATGGATAATATCGGGTGTAAACTCCTTGATTTGCTTTACAAGTCTTAACGTCGGAAACCACGAATTAAACCCCGTATTATCCAACAATCGCGAACAAACAGCATCAATTTTCTTAGTAAAAGAATTACCTATACAAATCGCATACTTCTGATATTTTTCAGGCACGTTCATTCGACCGTAAGCAATTTTACACTCGTGACCGTTTTCTTCCAATACTTCGGCAAGATCGGTACAAATGCGTCC
>JAGBXM010000051.1 GCA_017629275.1 Clostridia bacterium | reverse complement strand
TTTTATATATCACTTTTTTATGTGTTATAGTGCCTTATGTTAAATAGGGTCAGTTATTTTGGGGCGATTACAAGCTGTTGCTATTAACGGCTTGTAATCTCTTACATGCCGTTAATATCAGCAGCTTTTGTAAGTGTTCTCAGTGTTTTACAGGGCAGGTGATAATGTTGGATTCTAAAATTTATTCAAACGAAATGATTTGCAATATGAGATTGCATTTGAATAAATCCGACAATCGATTTATCACCTGCCCAAAATTTGTTTTTTTATGCGGAAAAGCATTTCAAAATTACAATCGCTACAAATCAACTAACAGAGGAATTGTCGAAAGATATTTAAAATCAAAATCACAAGATATTTTCATAGTTTTATCTGAAAAACTGTGGGAAGAAGGTTTTGATAATGATATCGATTTATTGACGTTTGAAGAATTTTTGGCCGAGGTGAGCGATGCCATAATTCTTTTTGCGGAAAGTCCCGGATCATATTGTGAGCTCGGTGCTTTTTCTTACGCCGATAAACTATTTAGTAATAAGTTAATTATTGTAATTGATGATAAATATAAAGATAATAAATCTTTTATTATTACCGGTCCTACAGCCAAAGCTAAGAAAAATGGTGCCAAGGTTGTTTACGCTTCAGTAAGTTCAGGTGATTTGCTAAGCAGTATTGATTTAATAACTATTTTAGATGAGAAATCTATGGAATTTTCATCTAAGAGTTCATCTTGCAATAAAAGAACTCCTAACGTTAATCAAAATTCAGTATTTGTAAATACATTTATACTAGAATTACTCAATTTAATTCAAATTACTCAACCGATTACACGAAAGGACTTGTTGGATTTATATAAGCGCGTAAAAGGGTTTTCCGGCTTTACTTTCGTTAAAAGCGACGGAAGAGAATTTAATAATGAAATAAAATACAGCTATATTATCAAATTACTTAACTCGGTAGGTTTAATTGATTTAAACGGAGAAGTTATCAGTTCGAATTTATTTGATAAATCCCAACAATTAATGTTTAATTACACCAAAACCGAAGAGAACAAAGAAAGAAACAAACTCTTATGCAGAAAATACAGGCACAAAGGATTATGATATGACTTTAATCGAAAAAATATCTCTAGACCTCAATCTCGATAAATTATATCTTGCGCGAATCATCTCTCGCTCCGGGTTTTATTATAAAGATTTCATAATTCCAAAGAAAAATGGCGGATTCAGACGCATTTCACAACCAAGTGCTGAATTAAAAACGCTTCAGTATTGGATTACCAAAAATATATTATGTAAAATTCCTATTTCAAAAGCGGCTTGTGCTTATAAGAAAGGTGATTCAATTAAAAAACACGCTCTATTACACTGTAAATCACGACATATTTTACATACTGACATTAAGGATTTTTTTGAGTCTGTTGATTCTTCTAAGCTGATCAAAATTTTAGAAAAAAATCATTCAGTTTTTGAAGATATAAATTTGGATTATAACAGCTCAATTGACGATATCAGAAAAATTTGTTTTAGAAAGAACAAACTTTGCATTGGCTCTGTCAGTTCACCTATAATATCGAATATTGTTATGTATGATTTCGATAATGCATTAACTGGTTACTGCAAAGAAAATGGATTAATTTATTCACGTTATGCCGACGATATTTATGTCTCGTCAGATAAATTTATCAACCATGATATACTTGAATTTATCAGTAATGAATTAAATAAATGCGGATTATCTATCAACAGATCAAAAACCAGATTCTACTCATCAAAATACAAAAGAAGCGTTACCGGGATAGTTATTACAAATGATTCTCATATTTCTGTTGGAACAAAGCGTCGCACTATGATCAAAAATATGATTTATAATAAATTAGTTAACAGTGAGGGCGATTCAAACGAAATATTAGGCTATCTTTCATTTTTAAAAGATATCGAACCTGATACTTACCAAAGATATTTAATCAAATATTCAAAATTTTGCACGACAGACGTCCTGACGGCGCTAAGTGATAAAAATACTTAATTTAGAGGTGATTTTATGGGAAGATATGCTATATACGGTGCCGGTTCTTTAGGAACAGTACTCGGTGCTTACATAACCAAAAACGGCGGTAAGATCGATCTTATCAACCGTAATAAGGCTCACGTTGAAGCGTTACAGAACAACGGTGCTATAATTAACGGTGGTGTCGATCTTAAAGTTCCCGTTACAGCTTACACGCCCGATGAAATGACAGGGAAGTATGATATAATCCTTCTTATGACAAAACAGTTATTTAATGGGGAAGTTGTTGCTTATCTAAAAGACTTTCTTTCAGATAACGGAGTAATCGTCACTATGCAAAACGGTTTACCCGAACCCGGTATTGCTGAAATCATCGGCAACGAACACACAATGGGTTGCGTTGTTGAATGGGGTGCATCGTTGACTGAACCCGGTGTTTGTACCTTAACAAGTTCTCCCGATAGCCTTTCTTTCCATATGGGTTCAATGGAAGGTATAACCGATGAACAGTTTAACGAAGTCAAAACACTTCTTGAACTTATGTGTCCGGTCTATAAAGAGGAAAATCTCATCGGCGCTCGTTGGTCAAAACTACTTATCAACGCAACTTTCTCGGGTCTCGGTACCGTTGTGGGCGGTACTTTCGGTAGTGTTTCGGAAGAAAAGAGAGCCCGTAAGGTCGCAGTTCACTGTATGAAAGAGTGCATAGAAGTTGGTCACGCCGCAGGTGCCGTGTTTGCACCCGTACAAGGCAAAAATATTACTAAACTCTTTTATTATACAAATGCACTCAAAAGAGCATTTGCAACTTTATTGATCCCTATTGCTATGAAGAAACACCGTGCAATTGTACCGTCAATGTTGCAGGATATCAGAAATGGTAAAAAGTGTGAAATACACGCTATAAATGGTGTTGTCTGTGAATGGGGAAGAAAGTGCAACGTTGCGACTCCCATTAATGACCGCATTGTTGAGATAGTCAAAAAGATACAGAACGGCGAACTCGGTTTAAGTGCTGATAACATTGATTTGTTTAACGATTTGTTGTAAGGAGAAAATATATGAAAATTATCGAAACAATCGAAACTAACGTTTACAAATCTTGTGATGTTTTGGTTTGCGGAGGCGGGTTCGGCGGTATATCTGCCGCGTTGGCGGCTGCACGTCAAGGTAAAAAGGTTGTTTTACTTGAAAAACAATTCATACTTGGCGGTTTGGGTACTGCCGGTATCGTTACCATTTATCTCCCGCTTTGCGATGGCGTCGGCCATCAGGTTTCCTTCGGCATTTGCGAAGAGCTATTCCGTTTGTCGGTTTCAATGGGTAGTGAGGCAAGATACCCCGAAAATTGGCTTGATTCTGATGACGTTTCCAAAAGAACTGAAAAAGACAAGCGCTTCGAAGTACAATACAATCCAAACTTGTTTTCAATGCTTGTTGAAAAACTTCTCATTGAAAACGGAGTCGAAATTCTTTACGGCACCTATGCCGTTGCAGTCAGCAAATCGGATGATAAAATCAATGCTGTTGTAATTGAAAATAAATCGGGACGTCAGGCAATTTCTGTCAAGTCGGTTGTTGATGCAACCGGTGATGCTGACATTGTTAAGTTTGCCAACGCACCGAGTGAAACATTTAAACAAGGGAATGTTCTTGCCGCTTGGTATTACAGTTACGGAAAAGACGGCTACAAACTCCGTAATCTTGGCTTTTGTGACATTCCCGATGAACAAAAAACCGAAAATAATAAAGTTGAAACATTGGTTAACCGTAGATTTTCGGGTCTTGACGGACAAGAGCTTTCCGAGCAAACTATTATGTCTCATACTTCAACCTTAAACGATATCTTCAAGAGGAGAGTTGATGATCCTACCATCGTTCCCACTATGATTGCAATTACTCCTCAGATTCGAATGACCCGTCGAATTGATGGTGAATACGTGCTTGATGACAAAGAAGTGCACACATATTTTGATGACTCTATCGGTATGGTGTCTGACTGGCGTAAGCGCGGTCCAATTTACGAGGTTCCTTTCAGAACGCTTTATTCAAAGGTTGTTAAAAACCTTATATGTGCAGGTCGTTGTACTTCGGTAACCGATCCGATGTGGGATATAATGCGCGTAATTCCTTGTTGTGCTGTCACTGGCGAGGCCGCCGGTACAGCCGCTGCGATGACCGATGATTTTTCAACTCTTGATGTTTGCGAATTACAGAAAAAATTAGTAGAAAACGGCGTTGTTCTTCACGAAAAAGACCTTTAATTTTAAAGCACCTTTAACTTGTTGTGCTCCAATTTGTACGGACAGCACAAAAAAGCTACTATGGTAGTAAATATTAAGTTTTAAGCAATATACTGGCTCCGAAATTCCATCGGAGTCAGTTTTGTTTTTGATTGAATTCTTTCGTTGTTGTAGAAGCGTATGTATTCACCTATGAGGAGGCGAGCCTCCTCATAGGTTTTGAGCTTCGTGCGATGGATACATTCTGTTTTGAGAATCGAGAAGAAATTTTCAGCCATTGCATTGTCATAAGGATTACCCTTACTTGACATTGACGGCGTTATGTTGTAAGATTGTGTTAGCTTAAAATATGCTTGCGATGTATATTGAAAGCCTTGGTCACTGTGGAGCTGCAACTCTGCAGTGATCTTTTCTTTTCTCTTGGCTGCTTTTATGGTATCCAGCACAAGATTAACAGTTTGCTGTCTTGCAGTCTTGTATGCAACTATACTGTTGTCATACAGATCTCTGATGATCGAAAGATACAATACACCCTGCTTTGTATGTATATATGATATATCCGTTGCCCACTTTTGATTAGGTCTGTCTGCTTTGAAGTTTTGCTTCCAAAGATTATCATACTTATGCAAGTGTTCTCCATGCTTGTAGAATCTACGTCTTCTGATCACGGACAACAAGCTGTATTTCTGCATTATTCTCAGAATTGTTTTGGGATTTCTGTGTATTCCTTGGCGTTCAAGCCATATATGTACTCGACGATATCCATAGGTTTTACCACACTTCTCCTGGCATTCTTTTATCTTCTCGGCAAGAGGAAGATCCTTTGCAGGTGTGTCCATTCTTTTGACATAGTCATAGTAACCGCTTCTTGATACGTCGAAGAACCGGCACATTTCACTTATTCCGTATTTATCTTTATGTCGATAGATCACCTGATACTTTACGCTTGTTCTCACTTCCTTTCTGTGAGCGAGAGAAAATCCCGCATCAATTCGTTTTCCATTTCCAAACTCTTTATCTTTGCTTCTTTACGGGCCAGGATATATCTCAATTCCGCAACCTTATCTTGTTCGCTGACAACGTAATCTTTTGGTGGTCTGCCTTTTCTCTTTAATGCTATTCCTGCGGCAAGCTTTTTCTGGCGTGTGTTGTATCTGGTTATGCAGTTATGTACTTGCTTATATGTGAACCCTAATTTTTCTCCTATTTCTCGCTCTATCACTCCTTCTTCTTTCAATCTCATTATTTCTTTTTCATATTCTTTAATGTGTCTATATGTCCTTGACATAAAAATTCCTCCTATGGTAGTTTCTTTAATTCTACCATAGGAGGCTCTTTTTTTCTATTGTCCGTTTTTTACGGACTTGTTCATTTATATAATAGCGTGTTTTAAATATAATATCAATAGAGATATTTCAAAATCACTGTTTGGAGGAATAGAAATGTTAAGCAATCTCACGACAAAAAAGGATATTCGTACCTTTTCCGTTTGTCCCGAAAACCCGACGGGTGAAAAGGGTAAGGGCGGTATGGCGGTGACGGGTACGGCTTCCAACTGCGCAAGGGATTTAGGTCAAGGCTGGAAGGTCAATCCGTTTATTGTTCTCAAGGGCAAAGAAACTGCCGTTTTAGCCAACATCAAGGGTCAGGGTGCGATAAAGCATATCTGGATAACCGACAGTGCAGCAAAAGGCCGATTGCTGATTCTGCGCATCTATTTTGACGGACACAAAAATCCTGCCGTTGAGGCTCCGCTTTCCGACTTTTTTGCCAATGCCGAGCATACCGAGTACCGTCAGCTTTCAAGCCTTGCAATGTGCTTTAACCCGGGCCGCGGTATGAACTGCTATTTTGAAATGCCGTATTTCAAAGGCTTTAGAATTGAGCTTGAAAACATTGATGAAAGGGATTGCAACGTTTATTATCAGATAGACTGTGAGGAAAAGGTGCTCCCTGAAAATTCGCTTTATTTCCACGCCCAATTCAGAAGGGTTAATCCCCTGCCCTACAAGGAGGTCTACACCATTCTTGATAACATCAAGGGCAACGGCCATTACGTCGGCACCTATATGCATTGGGGCGTAAAATCCAACGGCTGGTGGGGCGAAGGCGAGATCAAGTTCTACATAGACGGTGATACCGATTTCCCGAGCATTTGCGGCACGGGTACCGAGGACTATTTCTGCGGTGCTTATAACTTTGATACGGGCGGTCAGTACCGTGAATTCACAACACCTTATGCAGGTATGTATAAGGTACGCTCTACCGACGGCACCTATCACTCGCAAAGATATTTCAATATGTACCGTTGGCACATTACCGACCCTATCTATTTTAAAGAGGACCTAAAGGTCACCATTCAGGCCTTAGGTTGGAGAAGCGGCGGTCGATACTTGCCGTTGCAGGATGACATTTCATCGGTGGCCTATTGGTATTCCGACACCTTGGATGATGAATACCCCGAGTTTCCAAGCTATGACGATCTTGAACTGATCATGGGATAACCTTAATAATTAAATTTTTGGAGGTTTAATTATGCTGGTTTATTCGGAAATGTTCAAAAAGATCTACGACCCATTGGTTGGCGACAAGGCGGAGTTTACTTGGCAAAATTGCATTTTGAGTTGTAATCAGGCGGTGTTAAGATGTATTTAGGTATAGAATTTGGTTCAACAAGAATCAAAGCAACAGCTATCGACGAAAATTATAAGCCGGTTGCCAACGGCGGTTACACCTGGCAGTCAAAATTTGAAAACGGCATTTGGACCTATGATTTGGATGAGGCATTTAAAGGGTTAAAGATGGCACTCGGCGGTATAAACGACTTGAAAAATGTAAAATCCGTCGGAATTTCGGGTATGATGCATGGCTTCCTTGCCTTTGATAAGGATTGGAAGTTGCTCACGCCCTTCAGAACGTGGCAAAACACCATTACCGCCAAAGCGGCCGAGGAGCTGACCGAGCTTTTTGGTTTCAACGTTCCTCAAAGGTGGAGCATTGCACATCTTTACCAGGCCTTGCTCAATAACGAGGAGCATATCGGCAAAATTGCTCACATAACCACGTTGGCAAGCTATATCCATTTTCTGCTGACGGGTGAAAATGTTATAGGAATCGGCGAAGCCTCGGGAATGTTTCCTATTGACAGTGAAAATCTTTGCTATGACAAGGAAATGCTGAAAAAGTTCAATGAACTGATAGCACCCTACAACCTTAATTGGACAGCCGAGGACGTTTTACCCAAAGTCTTGAAGGCGGGTGATACGGCGGGTGCTTTGACCGAAAAAGGCGCTGAAATTATTGACAATATGCTGGCGGTAGGTACGCTCTTTGCACCGCCCGAAGGGGATGCAGGAACGGGTATGGTCGCCACCAACTCGGTTGCCACAAGAACGGGCAACGTGTCCGCAGGCACCTCGATTTTTTCAATGGTCGTCCTTGAAAAGCCGTTGAGCCGAGTTTACCCCGAAATAGACATTGTAACCACGCCTACAGGCAAAGCGGTTGCAATGGTGCATTGCAACAACTGCACCAACGACAGTAACGCCTGGGTCGGTGTGCTTAATGAGGCTGCAGGACTTTTCGGTGCAACACCCGACACGGCAGAGCTTTACACCAAATTGTATCAAAAATCGCTCCGAGGGGATGCGGATTGCGGAGGTGTAACGGTCTGCAACTATATGGCAGGTGAAGGTATTACCTACCTTGACTCGGGTGTCCCTTTGATTGCACGAAGGGCTGACAGTAATTTTACACTTGCCAACCTTTTACGAGCGATGCTTTACTCATCTATTGTCACCCTTAAAATCGGAATGGAGATTTTGGAAAAAGAGAACGTTCAGATTGATTCGCTTGTCGGTCACGGCGGATATTTTAAAACACCCGACGTCGGTCAGAAATATATGGCGGCGGCCTTAGGCGCGGCGGTCACCTGTATGAAGACCGCAGGTGAAGGCGGCTCTTACGGTATGGCGGTCTTGGCTGCATATTTATCAAACAACACGCAAAGCCTTGAAGATTTTTTGAACACAAAAGTATTCAAAAA
This sequence comes from Clostridia bacterium, assembly GCA_017629275.1. GTDB lineage: Bacteria > Bacillota > Clostridia > Oscillospirales > Acutalibacteraceae > UMGS172. The sequence continues at coordinate 718 of JAGBXM010000051.1, read as the reverse complement.
TGCCGAAAAAACCACCCTTTACCCCGACAAAGAAACCGCTGACGGCTTTGCAAAATATATGACTGAATATAAAAAACTGCTGGAGGTTGAACAAAAGGCAGTAAAAGTTTTCAACGAATGTGCACAGTGAAACACAATAAGTACATAAAAAGCCGGAGTGGGCATTAGTCCACTCCGGTTTATTATTTGTTATATAGTGCTATTACTTAACAGCGGCCTTAAGGGTCTCGAGCTGCTTTCTGAGCTCTGCGGGAAGCTTGTCGCCAAACTTCTTGTAGTGCTCCTCAATCTCAGCACACTCTTTTGCCCAAACGTCCTTATCAACGGTCAGGATGCCCTTAAGAGTATCCATATCCATATCAAGGTCAGTAAGGTCGATATCCTCAGGCTTCGGAACGTAACCGATAGCGGTCTCGGTAGCGTCTGCCTTGCCTTCGCAACGGTCAATAATCCAGTTAAGAACTCTCATATTGTCGCCGAAGCCGGGCCACAGGAAGTTGCCGTCGTCATCGGTACGGAACCAGTTAACGTTGAAGATCTTCGGAGCATTCTCGCCGAGCTTCTCACCCATATCGAGCCAATGCTGGAAGTAGTCAGCCATATGATATCCGCAGAAGGGAAGCATAGCCATCGGGTCACGGCGAACTACACCAACTGCACCTGCAGCTGCGGCAGTAGTTTCAGAAGCCATGGCAGAACCGATGAATACACCGTTCTC
>JAGBXM010000050.1 GCA_017629275.1 Clostridia bacterium | reverse complement strand
ATGACCAAGTACAAGAGCTTTGATGAGATGCTCGCCGCCGCTTTGGCTGACTATGAAGAGGTCAAGGAAAAGTGTGAGATTTTTGACCTTGCTTTGACCGAGAGAATGTTGGCAGTTGGCAAGGATTATGCCGCAATCGGCTGCTTGGCATACCGTCAGGCAATTGCCGCACACAAACTGGTTGACACTCCCGACGGAATCGCATTCCTTTCAAAAGAGAACTTCTCTAATGGTTGTATCGGCACCTTGGACGTTACATATCCTTCCATTCCTTTGTTCCTTTTGTTCAACCCCGAGTTGGTTAAGGGTATGCTTAGACCTTTGGCAAGATTTGCAAGAAGCGATGCATGGGAGTATGATTTTGCACCGCACGATGTAGGTCAGTATCCGCTTTGTAACGGTCAGGTTTACGGTCTTAAGGACGGAAAACAGCGCCTTGAAAAGCAGATGCCGGTTGAGGAATGTGCAAACTTTATCCTTTGCGTTGCCGCCGTTTGTGTTGCCGAAAACAGCCTCGATTTTGCCAATGATATGGCCGATCTTATGAAGAAATGGGCCGACTATCTTGTGGAATACGGCTATGACCCTGAAAATCAGCTCTGCACTGATGACTTTGCGGGTCACTTGGCTCATAACTGTAACCTGAGTGTTAAGGCTATCGTCGCTTTGGGTGCTTATTCAAGACTTTCGGGCGAAAAATCTTACGGTGAAAAGGCCAAGGAAATGGCCGACCGTTGGATGGCTGAAGCTAAGAGTGAAACCTCAACCCGTCTTGTTTTTGATAATGAGGACGGTTGGAGTATGAAGTATAATATGATTTGGGACAGAATTTTCGGTCTCGGTTTGTTCTCTAAAGAGATTTATGAGAACGAGATCAAGGAGTATACCGCACAGATGAACAAGTACGGTGTACCGCTTGACAGTCGCTCGACCTACACCAAGCTTGATTGGATGGCCTGGACCACCGTTCTCACCAATGACCGTAAGTATAGCGATGCAGTTTATGCATCCATCCGCAGAATGATCGAGGAGACCACCGACCGTGTGCCGCTCACCGACTGGTACTTTACCGACACCTCACGTCAGCGCGGCTTCCAGAACCGTTCCGTCCTCGGCGGATTCTTCATCAATCTGATGGTTTGATAGGAACAATACATCTAAAGAAGCTCCCTCTGATGAGGGAGCTGTCGAGCGTATGCGAGACTGAGGGAGAGACTACCCCTCAGTCACCTGACGGTGACAGCTCCCCTGACAAGGGGAGCTTCTTTTTTGTTATTTGATTTGAATATAGAACACGATATTGATTTTGAATAAATCAAAATTTTTTGCAAACAATAGTCCCAACAAATATTTTGGAGGGATTATTTATGGCACTGACTTGTAAAGAGCTTTCATTCATCGAAGATATGATGGGTCTTGAGCAGGTAATGATCGCAAAGTATAAGGCGGCAGAGGCTAATACTCAGGACGAGGCATTGCGTTGCAAAATGAAAAACGCCGCCGACCGTCATCAGCAGCATTTTGAAAAATTGATGGGACATTTGAATTGAGGTGGACTTTATGCAGGAAAAAGATATAATGACCGATTTTTTGACCGTTGAAAAAACTTTAGCGTGTAATTATTCGACCTTTGCCAACGAGTGCGCGACCGAAAACGTGCGCGTCGACGTTATGAATCTGTTGAACGATCAGCACAAGCTGCAGGCCGAGGTTTTTGACCTTATGGTATCAAAAGGCTGGTACCCGACCGAACCTGCCGAGCAGAGTAAGAT